>NZ_JBNNVU010000086.1:0-23761 GCF_050280705.1 Pseudomonas sp. NPDC089530
GGACCTCTGGCGCCCTCAAGAACGGCGCCCGCTTCGCGGTCGATCGCAGCCTCGCGCTGCTCGGCAGCGGCTACAGGGATATCCACAGGCAGGGACAACGCGGACGATGTAGCCGCTGTCGAGCATTAGCGAGGCTGCGATAGGTCCGCAGGACCTCAGCGATCTCAAGAACAGCGCTACAGTCAAAGCCAGATGGTGTCCCAGAGGGGATAGTCGCCAGGGCGTTGAACAAGCCCCGCTCGCACCGGGTTGAAAATGATGTAGCGGGCAATGGCCTTCTGGTCTTCTTCCTTGCGCAGGGCGCGGTCGTGATAACCCTTTTGCCAAAGGCGCCCCTGACTGCCGAGGTACTGATTGATCAACAGGCTGCTCCTGGATTTGAAACGGCCCATCACTTCGCCCAGGGATTTGTCTCGCAATTCAAATAACCAGTGAATGTGGTCGGGCATCACCACCCAGGCCAATGAGCGCACACGCCTGGCTTCATGAATCTGCCTGAGCTGATCAACCACCAGGCGCCCCACCCGAACGTCGCGAAACATTGGTCGCCGTTGCTGAGTCACCACGGTAATCAAGTAGATGCGACCAGCTTCCGATACACGTCCTTTGAGTAGGCGGTAGCCATTAGAGTGGACAAGCAATCCTTCGCTCTCCATGCAGGTCAGTTACCTCAACCTAGACGCTCCTGCCTTAGCTGGCAGGCGCACTCTTTCAGCGAATGTTTCCTGATCTCCTGAACCACGACCGCAGGACCTCCTGCGCCCTCAAGAACGGCGCCCGCTTCGCGGTCGATCGCAGCCTCGCGCTGCTCGGCAGCGGCTACAGGGATATCCGCCGGCAGAGACAACGCGAACGATGTAGCCGCTGTCGAGCGCTAGCGAGGCTGCGATAGGTCCGCAGGACCTCCTGCGCCCTCAAGAACGGCGCCCGCTGCGCGGTCGGTCGCAGCCTCGTGCTGCTCGGCAGCGGCTACAGGGATATCCGCCGGCAGGGACAACGCGGACGATGTAGCCGCTGTCGAGCGCTAGCGAGGCTGCGATAGGTCCGCAGGACCTCTGGCGCCCTCAAGAACGGCGCCCGCTGCGCGGTCGATCGCAGCCTCGCGTTGCTCGGCAGCGACTACAGGGATATCCGCAGGCAGGGACAAACGCGGCTACAAAGAAAACCCCGCCTGCGGGTGACGGAGGCGGGGTTGGGTGAGGCTGAGCGGGGCTCAGTCGTTCAGCAGATCTTGCAGCTCTCGCTCTTCCTCCTTGCGGTGCGCCCAGTGGTAGAGCGCCGGCAGTACCAGCAGGGTCAGGGCGGTGGAGGAGATGATGCCGCCGATGACCACGGTGGCCAGCGGCCGCTGCACCTCGGCGCCGGTGCCGGTGGCCAGGGCCATGGGGATGAACCCCAGCGATGCCACCAGGGCGGTCATCAGCACCGGCCGCAGGCGGGTCAGCGCGCCTTCGTTGACCGCCGCCGCGAGCAGGCGCCCATCTTCGCGCAGGTTGCGGATAAAGGCGATCATCACCAGGCCGTTGAGCACCGCCACCCCCGACAGCGCGATGAACCCCACCCCCGCCGAGATCGACAGCGGTATATCCCGCAGCCACAGGGCCATGATCCCGCCGGTCAGGGCGAAGGGAATCCCGGTGAACACCAGCAGCCCGTCCTTGAGGTTGTTGAACATCATGAACAACAGCCCGAACACCAGCAGCAACGCCACCGGCACCACGATTTCCAGGCGCTTGGACGCTTCCTGCAGTTGCTCGAACTGGCCGCCCCAGGTGATCCAGTAGCCTGTCGGGATCTTCACCTGAGCGCCTATGGCCTGGGTCGCCTCTTCGACGAAGGAGCCCATGTCCCGCCCGCGCACGTTGGCGCTGACGATCACCAGGCGCTTGCCGTTCTCGCGGCTGACCTGCGCCGGGCCGAGCACCAGGTCGACACTGGCCACCTCCGACAGGGCGATGAACCCCAGCTGCCCATTGGCACTGCCCGCGGTCGCCGCCACCGGAATCAGCAGCCGCGACAGCCCGTCGATGTCGGTGCGCAAGTTATCGGCCATGCGCACCAGCATGTCGAAGCGCCGGTCGCCCTCGTACAGGATGCCCGCCTTGCGCCCGCCCACGGCGATCGCCACCGCGTCCTGCACATCGCCGACGTTGAGGCCGAAACGGGCCGCCTTGTCGCGGTCGACATTCACCGTCAGCACCGGCAGGCCGGTGGTCTGCTGCACCTTCACTTCCGCTGCGCCGTCGATCTTCTGCAAGGTCTGCGAGATCTGCTCGGCGGTCTTGTTCAGCACGTCCATGTCGTCGCCGAAGACCTTCACCGCAACATCGCTGCGCACCCCGGAAATCAGCTCGTTGAAACGCAGCTGGATCGGTTGCGACAACTCGTAGACGTTGCCCGGCAGGCTGTTGCTGGCCCGCTCGATGTCGGCAATGATCGCCTCCCGCGACTTGTTCGGGTCCGGCCATTGTTCCTTGGGCTTGAGCATCAGGTAGGCGTCGGAAATGTTCGGCGGCATCACGTCCGAGGCAATCTCGGCGGTCCCGGTACGGGCGAACACCCGCTCGATTTCCGGCACCTGGGCCAGCAGGGTTTTCTCCAGGGCCTTCTGCATTTCCACCGACTGCGTAAGGCTCGCATCGGGCACGCGCATCGCCTGCTGGGCGAAGTCGCCTTCGCTGAGGCTGGGGATAAACTCACTGCCCATGCGACTGGCCACCAGGCCCGAGACCAGCACACTGAGAAACGCCAGACCAAAGGCCAGGGAGCGATGGCTCATCACCCAGTTCAGCACCGGCTCGTAACCGCGGCGGGCACCGCGCATGACGAAGTTCTCCTCCTCCTTGACCTTGCCGGTGACGAACAGCGCGATCGCCGCCGGCACGAAGGTCACCGACAGGATCATCGCCCCCAGCAGGGCGATCACCACGGTGAAGGCCATCGGGTGGAACATCTTCCCGGCCACCCCGGACAGGGCGAAGATCGGCAGGTACACCACCATGATGATCAGTTGCCCGAAGATCAGTGCCCGCCGTGCTTCCTTGGCCGCGGCGAAGACTTCGTGCAGGCGTTCGGAGCGGGTGAGCATGCGCCCGTGGTGCTGCTGGGCGTGGGCCAGGCGGCGGATGGCGTTCTCGACGATCACCACCGCGCCGTCGACGATGATGCCGAAGTCCAGCGCGCCGAGGCTCATCAGGTTGGCGCTGACCTTGTTGGTGAACATGCCGGTGAAGGTGAACAGCATGGCCAGCGGGATCACCATCGCGGTGATCAGCGCCGCGCGGATATTGCCCAGGAACAGGAACAGGATAGCGATGACCAGCAGCGCGCCTTCGACCAGGTTCTTCTTCACCGTGGCCACGGCCTTGTCCACCAGGTTGGTGCGGTCGTACACGGTGACCGCCGTCACCCCCTCGGGCAGCGAGCGGTTGATCTCGGCGAGTTTTTCCGCCACCACCCTGGACACCGTACGGCTGTTTTCCCCCACCAGCATGAACACCGTGCCCAGCACCACTTCGCGGCCGTTTTCGGTGGCCGCGCCGGTGCGCAGCTCACGGCCGATATCCACGGTGGCCACGTTGCTGACGCGAATCGGCGTGCCGTCCACGGTGTTGATCACGATGTTGGCGATGTCCTCGATGGACTTGACCTGCCCCGGCGCACGGATCAGCAACTGCTGGCCGTTGCGCTCGATATAGCCGGCGCCGACGTTGGCGTTATTGCGGTCCAGGGCGGTCATCAGGTCGCTCAGGGTCAGGTTGTAGGCCGCCAGGCGCTTGGGGTCCGGGGCGATCTGATAGAGCTTGGCGAAACCGCCGATGGTGTTGATCTCGGCCACCCCAGGCACGTTGCGCAACTGCGGGGCAATGACCCAGTCCTGGATCACCCGCAGGTCGGTCGGGGTATAGGCCGTGCCGTCCTCCTTGAGCGCGCCGGGCTCGGCCTCCACCGTCCAGAAGAAGATCTCGCCGAGGCCCGTGGAGATTGGCCCCATGCTCGCCTCCACCCCTTCGGGCAGCTGCTCGCGGGCCACCTGCAGGCGTTCGTTGACCAGTTGCCGGGCGAAGTACAGGTCGGTGCCTTCCTTGAAGATCACTGTCACCTGGGACAGGCCCGAGCGCGAGGTCGAGCGGGTCTGCTCCAGGCCCGGCAAACCGGCCATGGCCACTTCCACCGGGTAGGTGATGCGCTGCTCGGTTTCCAGCGGCGAGTAGCCGGGCATGCTGGCGTTGACCTGGACCTGGACGTTGGTGATGTCCGGCACCGCGTCGATCGGCAGTTTCTGATAGCTGCCGATGCCCACGGCGGCCATCAGCAGCACCGCCAGCAGCACGACGATGCGCTGCTCGATGGCGAATTGAATGATGCGTTCAAACATGGGAAGTCACTCTCCAGGGAAACACTCGCGGATAAGGCGTATCAATGGCCATGCTCGGCCGAGCCTTTGCCCAGTTCGGACTTGAGGATGAAGCTGCCGGTGGTCGCCACCTGCGCCCCGGCCTGCAGCCCTTCCTTGATTTCGACGAAACCGCCCTCGCTGCCGCCCAGCACCACCGGCGTGGCCTGGAAGCCATCGGCGACGCGCACGAACACCGAGGGTTTGTCTTCCACGGTCTGGATCGCGTCCTGCGGCACCGTGACACCAGCCTGGTAGGTGTCGGTCGCCACCTGCACCGAGACGAACAGCCCCGGACGCCACAGGTCATCCGGGTTGGGCACGGTGACCCGCACCGTCGCGGTCCGGGTCTGCTCCCCCAGCAGGCTGCCGACATAGGCCACGGTGCCCTGCACCTGGGTGCCCAGCTCGGTGGACTGCACCCGCACCGGCTTGCCCACCCGGACCTTGTTCAGGTCCTTGGGGAACACACCGAAAGTGACCCAGACCCGGGACAGGTCGGACAGGGTGAACGCCGCCGTGGTCTCGCCGACGACCTCGCCGACGCTCAGGTGTTTTTCCACCACCACGCCATCGAACGGCGCGCGCATCTCATAGCGGTTGCCGCCCGCCAGCACCGTGCTGCCGCTCAGGGCGGTCATTTTCTGCCGGGCGTTGTTCAGGGCGATTTCCGCCTCCTGCAGGGTCTGCCGCGCCAGCAGATAATCCTGCTCGGCGGAGATCTGGTCGACCCACAGCTGGCGCTCGCGCTGGAAGGTGGTGCGCGCCAGCTCGACCCGGCGCTCGGCGGCGGCCAGCTCGCTGCGCTGGTCGGAAATCTGCTGGCTGGCGATCACCGCCAGCAGGTCGCCCTTCTTCACCGTCTGGCCAAGATTGGCCGCCACCGACTCCACCACCCCGGCAGCGCGCGGCACCACGTGCGAGGTGCGGTCCTCGTCGAAACGGATCTCCCCCGGCAGCGTCAACAAGCTGCTGAGGTCCCGTGGCCCGGCCGCGGCCAGCCGAATGTCGGCGGCCTTGATCTGCTCGGCGCTGAGTTCGACCTTGCCCTCTTCCTCGGCGTGGCCCCCGCCCTCGGCCTCCTCACCGTCCTGGTGGGTCTCGCCGTCCTTGTGGCTGTCCGCCTGGGCCGCGGGTTTCGCTTGCGCGGCCACCGGTGCCCCCTGGAACGGGCCCTGCCACATCAACCCAGCCACGCCCAGCGCGACCGCCACGGCCAGCGCCAAGGCCATGCTTCGTTTCTTGTCCATGAATGCTCCTGAAAAAATCGACTCGACGCGCCCTCCGGCAACAACGACGCGTCATGAGGTCTGTGGAAAAAAGAAATCCCCCAACGCCCGATGCAGTTCATGCAGGCACCAATGGGGCGTCCCCTCCTCGGCCCGGGCCGGCGCACTGCAGTCCACGAGCAGCAGCCCGCCCAGGCACAAGAGGACGAACAACAGCGTTTTCACAGCGTGCGGTCGGCGCCGGCGAGGTCGCCGTAGATGCGCTCGATGCGCACCCAGGCGTCGGTGGACTGGGCCACGGCCGCGATGTACTGGGTGCGGGCGCTGATCAGCGTGCGCTGGGCGTCGAGCACCTCGATAAAGTTGAACTTGCCCATCTCGAAACCGCGGGTGGCGGTATCCACGGCGTTCTGCGCGGCCGGCAGGATCACCCGGTTGAACGACTGCACTTCTCTGCTGGCGGTGTTCCACTGATCGAGGGCCTGACGGGTTTCGGTGCGCAGGCGCAGTTCCGCGGCATTGCGCAGATCCCGGGCCTGATCGGCGCGGCGTGCGGCCGACAGCACGTTGCCCTGGTTGCGGTTGAACAGCGGCAGCGGCATCGACACCCCGACCAGGTTGACCCGCTCACGCTTGCTGGCGTCGTACTGGCTGCCCACGCTGATATCGAGGTCGGGAATCCGTTGGGCCTTCTCCAGTCCCAGGGAAGCTTCGCGCTGCACCACCTGCATCTCGGCCAGGCGCAGTTCGGTGGTCTGTGGCAGACGGTCCAGCAACTGCGCCGAGGGCGGCAGCGACGGCAAGGCGCTGGCCGGCTCCGCGACCGCGCTGAAGTCGGTGCTGGCGGCGCCGGTGACGGTCGCCAGTTGGCGATAGGCGCTGGTCCGGTCCATCTCGGCGCGGCTCAGTTCCAGACGCACTTCCGAGAGCTGGACCTGGGCCCGGGTGGCCTCCACGGGCGAAGCCTTGCCGGCGCTCACCCGCCCCTGGGCCACCGTCAGGCCGCGCTCGGCCAGGGCCAGGGAACGGCCGGCCAAGTCGCTGCGCTCCTGGGCGCGCAAAGCGCCGTAAAAGGCCGCGATTACATCGGCGCGCAGTTGGTTGCGCTGGCGTTCCAGCTCCAGCGCCGCGGCATCCTGGGCCCGGCTGGCGACATCGACCCGCGCCCCGCGCTTGCCCCCCAGCTCGAGGGTCTGGCTGAGCTTGACAGTGGTGGTGCGCGTGCTGCGGCGGGTGTCCTCGGCATCCCAGGACAACACCGGATTGGGGATCAGCCCGGCCTGCTGCCGACCGCCCTGGGCGATGTCGATCTCCCAGCGCGCGGCTGCCAGGTCCGGATTGTTGGCGAAGGCATTGGCCAGGGCACTGTCGAGGCTCAGCACGGGGTTTTCCGCCGCCGCGGCCTGCTGCATCGAGGCACTGGCCAACAACAGGAGGCCGGACACTGCGCCGACTATCCAGGCAAGTTTTTTAATGGTGGTTGGCATAACGCGTTCTGGCCCCTTACCGGTGCAGAGTTACGGCACAGGCTGAGCGGCGCGAGGCATTCGAAGCGACCCGACACCTCAACACCGCGCCCATAAAACAACTAACAGGTGAGTATTAAGTGCCGGCCAAATGTAGCGTTCAGTACTTATCGCCAGGGTGGCGCAAAGATTACAAATCCGTTAGCAAGCGCTCTGGGACGGGCTTCTGTATTAACATCCGGGCAGTCGACTCAACAGCAGTTGCAATAAGCCAGCAACTTGAAACATAGAGAAACAACTTCTCCCCGCAACAGCATTTCAAAACTTCGAAAGTTGAACGGCGCAGCCCGTTACTTCCCAGGAATTTATTGCACTTCTTCACTGCAGCAAACACCGAGGCTAATTCAGCATGCGCATTCTGGTGATCGAGGATGAACCGAAAACCGCCGACTACTTGCATCAGGGATTGAGCGAAAGCGGCTACGTTGTCGATTGCGCCAGCAATGGCGCCGACGGCCTGCACCTGACCCGCCAGTACGCCTACGACCTGGTGATTCTCGACGTCAATCTGCCGGAGCTGGACGGTTGGGGGGTGCTGCAGCGCATTCGCCAGGACAGCAATACGCGGATCATGATGCTCACCGCCCAGGGTCGGCTGGTCGACCGGATCAAGGGCCTGGACCTGGGCGCCGACGATTACCTGGTCAAGCCCTTCGAGTTTCCCGAGCTGCTGGCGCGGGTGCGCAGCCTGTTGCGGCGCAGCGAGCAGTCGCCGACCCCGGATGTGTTGCGGGTCGCCGACCTGGAACTGGACCAGGGCCGCCATCGGGCCTTTCGCGGCAATCAGCGCATCGACCTGACCACCAAGGAATTCGCCCTGCTGCACCTGCTGATGCGCCAGAGCGGCGTGGTGCTGTCACGCACCCAGATCATCTCGTTCGTGTGGGACATGAATTTCGATTGCGACACCAATGTGGTCGAAGTCTCGATCCGCCGCCTGCGGGCCAAGATCGACGACCCGTTCGACAGCAAACTGATCCACACCCTGCGCGGTGTCGGCTACGTGCTCGAAGAGCGCGATTGAAGCAAAGGCGGCGCCCGCTGCGTCGGAGTGCCGCCCAAGTCGATCGCAGCCTCGCGTTGCTCGACAGCGACTACAGGGGCGGCAGGCACAATCGGTGTAGCCGCTGCCGAGCTCCGGCGAGGCTGCGATAGGTCCGCAGGACCTCCGGCGCCCTCAAGAGCGGCGCCGGAATCAGTGCACGTGCTCTTCGTGCCCCTGTTCGTGGAAGCCGGCCTGTTCGACCTGGACCGTCACATGGGAGATGTCGAACCGTTCATGCATCAGCTCGGTGACTTCGGCCAGGATCTGTTGCTCACTGCGCCGCCCCAGGTCGGCCACCAGGTGCGCGCTCATCACGTTCTTGCCGCTGGTCAGGGCCCACAGGTGCAGGTCGTGAATGTCCGTCACCCCGTCGATGGCGCGGATGCCCTGCTCCACCTGATCGATATCCAGGCCGTCCGGCACGCCTTGCAGCAACACGTTCATGCTTTCCCTGAGCAGCGTCCAGGTACGCGGCAGCACCCAGAAACCGATGGCCGCCGCCACCAGCGAGTCGACCCAACCCCAGCCGGTGTACATGATCACCAGCGCCGCGACGATCACGCCGATGGAGCCGAGCATGTCGCTCCACACCTCCAGGTAGGCGCCCTTGACGTTGAGGCTCTCGTCGCTCGCCGAGGACAGGAGGCGCATGGAAATCAGGTTGACGATCAGCCCCAGCAGCGCGATCACCAGCATCCCCGTCGACTGGATTTGCGCCGGCTCGGACAAGCGCTGCCAGGCCTCATAAAGGATGTAGAAGGCCACCACGAACAACAGGATGGCGTTGAACGCCGCGGCGAGAATCTCGAAGCGCGCATAGCCGAAGGTGCGCTTGCGGTCGGCGGCGCGCTTGCCGACCTGGATCGCCACCAGGGAGATCGCCAACGCCAACGCGTCGGTCATCATGTGCGCGGCATCGGACAGCAGCGCCAGGCTGCCGGTGACGAAGGCGCCGATCACCTCGGCGATCATGAAGCTGCCCGTCAGCCCCAGGGCCATCCATAACTTGCGTTCGTGCCCGGCCCGAACCTGTCCGTGACTGTGTCCTGCGCCCATGAAAGCCCCCTATCTGTGAAAACATCGTGGCTGATGATAGCCGCCCCGGACCGCGTCCCCGGGCCACATGACGAAATGGTCATGCCGTCGACAGAAGACGGTTATCCGCGGCGGGCCTTCAGCGCCCCAGCCGCGCCATGACCGCGAGCATCTCCGGGCGCCGAGCGGCCCATTCCTCGCGGGTGATGCCGAGCAGCACCACGTCGATGCGCCGGCCGTCCTTTTCGACGTTCTGCCGGCGCACGCCCTCGAGGGTGAAACCGAACTTCTGGTGCAGGCGGATCACCGCCTGGTTCAGCGCCAGCACCTCGCAGTTGAGCTTCTCCAAGCCCGCCACACCAAAGGCATGATCGAGCAGCCAGAACTCCAGCTGGCTGCCCAGGCCCTTGCCCTGCAAACCGCTGTCCAGGTAGAAGGCCCAGTCGGCGCTCTTGTGCAGGGCATTGATCGCATTCAGCGACACCACGCCGCTGGCGACACCCTCCTGCAATACCACGAACACCGACTGCCGCGGATTGCCCGCCAGCGAGTCGAGCCAGGCCCGGTGTTCGGCCTGGGAAATCTCGTGGGAGGTGTACATGTACTTGCGCACATCCGGCTGATTGCGCAACTCGCGGACCCGCGCCTGCACCTCGACGGATGTCTCGAGTATCGGCACTACCTGCATGGCATGGCTCCTGGCCAGAAACGAATGCCGCACAGCCTAGGGGCAACGCTGCCCAGCGGCAATTCAAAAGATCCCGGCACGGGGCGCGGACTTGCGCTGGCGCACCCGGTGCAGGCCGAAGCAAACCAGGCTGCTGCCGAAGGCAAAGCCCAGCATGCCCGACGGCGACTCGCGCTCGCGGCGGCTGTCCAGGCATTCCGTGGCACTGGCGCACTGCGCGCTGCACAGCTGCTGGCCATCGAGGTTGCAGGTCAATAGTGCGTCGCGCAGATGGGTGAAGCTCACCCTATGCCCCAACAACCGGTCATGGTCGGCGTTCAGGTAGCTGATGCCGCGAACCACCTTGAGGCGGGTGTATTCGCCGCTGTCCGCGTCCTCCACCAGCACTCCGCCGCGGTCGACATACAGCACCTTGCCGGTGAGGGATTCGACGCTGGCGCCGTCCAGCCCGTAATCGACCAGGTTGAACACCCACAGGTACAGCAAGACAAAGAACAGGCCGAGGCCAAATGACAACCACGCCGCCTGCAACAACAGCGGCAACCGCGAGAAATCGCGCAGGGAACACAGGACGGACCGGATCAAGGCAGCTCCCGAAAACTGGCGCGTGGGCCGCGCGTTATTTTTTTCGAGAGATTAGCGGGTTAATGGGCCTTGGCTAAGCACAACTTTCGGCGACCCTGGCCCGGCGAACAGCCGGGCTGGCGGCGAAGGCTCTAGGCCGCGTAACCCGGCGGCTACCAGTGTTTTCGCGGCTGGAAAAATTTACCCTCGCAGCGCTCCGACAGGAACGAGATCGCCAGCGATAGAACCCTCAGGACCCCGCACAGACCCCAGGCGTTCCGGCACTGGCCAGCCGGGGCAGGCGCGCGCCGAAGTACCCTGCGCTGAGCACGCCCACCGCCCCCATCACCGCGCAGAACATCACACAGATCCACGGGCTCCAGGGCATCAGGCCGATCAGCAGCAAGGGCGTGAGACTCGCCCACAACGCATAGGCAATGTTGTAGGTAAAGGAAATGCCGGAGACGCGGATCCGCGCCGGGAACAGCCCGACCATCACCGACGGCACCGCGCCCACCACGCCGCAGCCAAGGCCGGCGATGGCGTAGGCCAGGCCGACCCAGGTGCCGCCGCCGATCAGGCAGCCATAGAGCAGGCCGATGCCCAGCGGCAGCAACAGGCTGTAGAGCATCACCGTGCGCCAGGCACCCATGCGGTCGACCAGCAGCCCGGCCAGCACGCAGCCGATGTTCAGGAAGACGATGCCCAGGCTGCTCAGGGCGAAGGTGTGGCTGGCGCTCATGCCGAAGGTTTTCTGCATCATGGTCGGGGTGATGACCACGAACACCACCACCGCCGAGGTCAGCACACAGGTGAGCAACGCCGCTGGTAACAGGGCCAGGCGATGCTCGCGCAGCACGGTGCGCAGCGGCAGTTCGACGGCGCTGTCGCGCTGCTCCTGCATGGCCATGAACACCGGGGTTTCACTGAGCCAGCGGCGCAGCCAGACCCCGATCACGCCGAACACCCCGCCGAGCAGGAACGGATAACGCCAGGCGTGATCGAGGATCTCCGCCGGGGTGAAGAGTTGCGCCAGCAGGGTCGCGGTCAGCGCGCCGATCAGGTAGCCGAAGGTCAGCCCGGCCTGCAGGAAGCCCAGGGCATAACCACGATGGCCGGCCGGTGCGTGCTCGGCGACGAACACCCAGGCGCTCGGCACTTCACCGCCCACCGCCGCGCCTTGCAGCACCCGCAACGCCAGCAGCAACAGCGGCGCGAAGTAACCGATCTGCGCGTAGGTCGGCATGATGCCGATCAGCAGGCACGGCAAGGCCATCATCAGGATGCTCAGGCTGAACACCTTCTTGCGCCCCAGGCGATCGGCGAAGTGGGCCATGAATATGCCGCCCAGCGGGCGCGCCAGGTAGCCGGTGACGAAAATCCCGAAGCTCTGCAACAGCCGCAGCCACTCGGGCATTTCCGGCGGAAAGAACAGCTGGCTCAGGGTCAGGGCGAAAAACACGAAGATGATGAAATCGTAGATTTCCAGGGCGCCGCCCAGTGCCGCCAGGCCCAGGGTCTTGTAGTCGGACCGGGAAAACGGCGCCGGCCGCGCGTCGGGGATCAGGGACATAAAGCCACTCGGTATTGGGCAGAATTCAAGGCGCCCATGGTCTACGCAAACGCCGCGAGGGACAACCGCAACACCCCTCTGGGTCGGTTTTTAGCGCGATCCTGTGCATTGAATCGCCGCCGCAGACACCAATAATCGGCGACTTTCCCACCCGTGACAGGAAAGCCACCATGAGCATCCATACCCGCAGCAAACGCCTGACCGTACCGCAACTGGTGGCCATGAAAGGCCGGCAGAAAATCGTCTCCCTGACCGCCTACACCAGCCACATGGCGCGCCTGATGGACCCGTTCGTCGACTTCGTGCTGATCGGCGACTCCACGGCCATGGTCGGCTACGGTCGCACCTCCACCCTGGACATGAGCCTGGAAGAGATCATCGGCCACACCCGCGCCGTGGTCGCCAGCACCCGGTTGGCCTGTGTGATCGCCGACATGCCGTTCGGCAGTTATCAGGAGTCGCCGCAACAGGCCTACCGCAACTGCGCCGAGGTGCTGGCGCGCACCGGCTGCGATGCCCTCAAGCTCGAAGGCGGGCAGGCCCTGGCGCCGACCGTGGAGTTCCTGGTGCAGCGCGGGATCCCGGTGATGGCCCATATCGGCTTGATGCCCCAGTACGTGAATGTCATGGGCGGCTTCAAGGCCCAGGGCCTGAACGACGCCACGGCCCGGGCCATCGAGGCCGACGCCCGTGCCCACCTTGAAGCCGGAGCGTTCAGCCTGCTGCTGGAAGGGGTGGCGGAAAACCTCGCGCGGCGCCTCAGCGATATCTCACCGATGCCGACCATCGGCATCGGCGCCTCCCCCGCCTGCGACGGCCAGGTACTGGTGACCGAGGATCTGCTGGGCCTGGGCGGGCCCCAGGTGCCGCGCTTCGTCAAGCAGTACGCCGATGTCGGGGCGCTGATCAGCCAGGCCTGCGAGCAGTTCGCCGCCGAGGTGCGCGACGGCCGCTTCCCCGAAGCACGACACTGCTACGGCATCTGATCGATAGTCCGTGCCAGGCGTTGCACCGCACCCGCGATGTCCTGGCGCCAGTCGAGGGTGAAACTCAGGCGCAGGTGATGACGCCAGAGCCCTTGCAGGCTGAACATCTGCCCCGGGGCGATGACGATCCCCTGGCCCAGCAGTTGCTCATGGACCTGGGCCATGTCCACTGGCCGCGTGGCCTCGGCCCAAAGGGTCGCGCCCCCGGCAGGGATGAGCACACGCAACTGCTCGGCGGCGTGTTCGGCCAGCACCCCCTGCATCTGCCCCATACGTTCGCGTAGCACGCCGCGCAATCGAGCCAGGTGCTGATCGACGCGGCCGCTGCCCAGCAGTTTGGCCACAGACTTCTGGCGGATCGGCGACAAGCGGAACGCGCGCTCGAGAAAGCGCCGCTGCAACCCTGCGCCCTGGCCACGGCACAGCACGTAGCTGAAGGGTGCCTCGGCACCGATGAGCTTGTCGAAGGTGGAAAACACCAGCAGCCGCTCGGGATCGGCGTAATCGCGATAACGCGCCGGCTCCGGGGTGAAACAGAACTCGCCATAACTGTCATTTTCCAACAGCCAGATGCCGCGCTCCCCCAGCCAGCGGCACAGCTGCTGTTTGTCCGCCGCAGGCATCAGGCTGCCGTGGGGTGCGTTCAGCGTCGAGGACAGCAGCGCCAGGCGCACGGGTTCCCGTTGCAGCAGCTCATGCAGCCGCTGTCGATCGAAGCACCCCACGGCGTCCAGCGGCAACTCGATCACCCGGATATTCGCCGCCTGCAATTGCCGCAGGATCGCCCAGGAACAGGGCGACTCCACCAGGGCGACGCTGCCGTTCAGCGCCAGGGCATCCAGCGACAATGCCAGCACCGCGCGCAGGTCCGTACCGAGAAACACCTGTTCGGCCTGCCAGTAATCCGTGGTCGAACGGGTGTAGCGCTCGGCCAGCGCCGTGCGCAATTCTGCTTCGCCAAACGGCTGGTACAGCGGCGCCTGGGAGCGCGGGTACTGGCGCATCAGCTCGCGCTCGAGCGTCAACAGGGGCTGGTCCAGGGACAGCAACATCGCCGGGGCGTCGCTGCACAGCGCCAGCATTCCGGGCTGGCGGGCGCAGGCATAGACCCGCTCCGGCAGGTCCGTATCCGGCGCCAGCCCTGGTGCCGGCACGGGGCGGCTGAAGTAGCCCTGCTTGGGCCGGGCGTAGATCCGCCCTTCGTCTTCCAGCAATCCATAAGCGTACTTGGTGGTGGAGACCGAGACCTTCAGACGCAGGGCCAGGGCGCGCAATGACGGCAGGCGCTGCTCGACCGCGCTGGCCCCGTCCAGCCACTCCGCCAGGTAGCGGTAGACGGCCTGATAGGCAAAAGGCTTTTCCCGGCTCACCGCCTCAGGCGCTCTTGGCCAGGGCGATCGCGGCCTGGATCGCCGCCCGCGCCTGGGGGCTGTTTTTCCAGCAACTGGAGCCGACCAGGGCCGAGGCCCGGGTGACGATTTCCAGGGCGTCGGCCCGGGCCAGTTCGGCGAGGGAATCGATGCCCAATTGTTCGAGGCGGGCGATCACGGTTTCGCCGACACCCTTGAGCTTGAGCAGCGCCTGGCGTTCTTCGAGGGGAAATGGCATGTACTTCAGTCCTTTGCAGTGGTGACCGTTTGTCGCATTCTTGCACGGTTTTCGGCCGCCCGATCCGGGGCGACCGACTTCCTGAAAAACATAAAAAGACTTGAGGTACCGACGTGTCCACAGACATACAAGACAGCCGCTCTGCCCGTTTTGCCCTGCGCTGCTCGAACTGGGCCGAGCGCTGGTTCCCCGATTCCTGGGTGTTCGCCGCGCTGGCGGTGATCATCGTGGCCCTGGCCACCCTGGCCATGGGCGCCAAGCCCACCGACACCGCCATGGCCTTCGGCGACGGCTTCTGGAGCCTGATTCCCTTCACCATGCAGATGGCGTTCGTGGTCATCGGCGGTTACGTGGTCGCCAGTTCGCCGCCGGCGGTGAAGCTGATCGACAAACTGGCGCGCATCCCGAACAACGGCCGTTCCGCCGTGGCCTGGGTAGCGCTGATTTCCATGGTCGCCTCCTTGCTCAACTGGGGCCTGTCCCTGGTATTCGGCGGGCTGCTGGTGCGGGCCCTGGCCCGGCGTGCCGAGCTGCGCATGGACTACCGCGCCGCCGGCGCCGCGGCCTACCTGGGCCTGGGCGCCGTCTGGGCCCTGGGCCTGTCCTCGTCCGCCGCGCAACTGCAGGCCAACCCGGGCAGCCTGCCGCCGTCGATCCTGGCGATCACCGGGGTGATTCCGTTCACCCAGACCATCTTTCTCTGGCAGTCGGGCCTGTTGCTGCTGGCCTTGATCGTCGTCTCGCTGGTCATCGCCTATGCCACCGCGCCGGGCCCGAACTCGGCGCGGGATGCCCAGGCCTGCGGCATCGATCCGAGCTTCAGCATGCCCAAGCCGCAACCGCGCAACCGCCCCGGCGAATGGCTGGAATACAGCCCACTGCTGACTATCCTGCTGGCCCTGCTGGCGGCCGGCTGGCTCTACCACGAGTTCGCCACCAAGCCGGCGATCACCGCAATTTCCGGGCTCAACACCTACAACTTCCTGTTCCTGATGGTCGGCGCGCTGCTGCACTGGCGCCCACGCAGCTTCCTCGAAGCGGTGGCCCGCGCTGTGCCGACCACCACCGGGGTGCTGATCCAGTTCCCGCTGTACGGCTCCATCGCCGCGCTGCTGACCGTGGTCAAGGGCGTCGACGGCCAGACCCTGGCCCACCACATCTCGACCTTCTTCGTGCAGATCGCCTCCCACGACACCTACGCGTTGCTGATGGGCATCTATTCGGCGGTGCTGGGCTTCTTCATCCCGTCGGGCGGCGGCAAGTGGATCATCGAGGCGCCCTACGTGATGCAGGTGGCCAACGACCTGCAATACCACCTGGGCTGGGCGGTGCAGATCTACAACGCCGCCGAGGCGCTGCCGAACCTGATCAACCCCTTCTATATGTTGCCGCTGCTGGGGGTGCTGGGGCTAAAGGCGCGGGACCTGATCGGCTTCTCCTTCGTCCAGTTGCTGGTGCATGCGCCGCTGGTGCTGGTGCTGCTGTGGGCGCTGGGCACCACCCTGAGCTATATGCCGCCCGTAGCCCCCTGATCTTTTGCTGACAGCTCGCTCCCCCCTGTGGGAGCGAGCTTGCCCGCCATCCCGGGCAATCCGTCCCAAAGCCCTACAGCCCTTCCAGCGCTCCCCTACCTCCGGAAAAGCCCCGTCCCAGAGCCTTTTCTGTAGTATTTCCGTCATATACGGTTGCTACCGTGCAGCCGAAATACTTTGTTACGAATTGATCGACAGACAACCAGGGACCCGGCATGAGCGACGAACACTCGAAAGACACGGCACAAACGGAGCAGCCCACCGACACCAGCCGCCGGCGTTTTCTCGGTGGCGTGGCGGTGCTGGGCGTGGGCGCGACACTCAGCGCCTGCAGCCACTCCGAGCACCCCCCGGGCAAGCCGGTGGAACGTCCGTTGTCGCCCGCCGAGCTGGACCGGGCACTACGCGCCAACGTCAAGAACGTGGTGGTGATCTATGCCGAGAACCGCAGTTTCAACAACCTGTTCGCCGATTTCCCCGGCCTGGAACAACCGCTCTCGGCCCTCAAACCCGCCGACTACCAGCAACGCGACCGCGACGGCAGCCTGCTGCCAGGCCTGCCGCCGGTCTGGGGCGGGCTCGCCCAGGTCGGGCCCCAGGCCCTGGATGGCGTGACCTACCCGGTCGGCACCCAGTACCAGGAACACCTGCCCAACGCGCCCTTCGCCCTCAAGGGCCCGGATGGCGAGGACCTGCCCCTGAGCCTGGTCACCCGCGACCTGTGGCACGTGTTCTACCAGAACCAGATGCAGATCAACGGCGGCAAGAACGACGGCTTCGTCGCCTGGGCCGACTCCGGCGGCCTGCCCATGGGCTATTACGCCCAGAGCCGCTACTCGTTGCGCCTCTGGGATGTGGCCCGGGAGTTCGTGCTGTGCGACAACTTCTTCCAGGGCACCTTCGGCGGCTCGTTCCTCAACCACCAGTACCTGATCAGCGCCGCCGTGCCCTTCTACCCGGATGTCGCCCACTCGGTGGCCAAGCCGCAGATCGCCACCCTGCAGAGCGACGACCCGCGCGACAGCCGCCTCAAGCCGCTGGAGCAGTCCCCGGCCAGCGCCATGAGCGGCCCCCCGCAATTCGGCCCGAGCCTGCTGACCCCGGACGGCTATGCGGTGAACACCATGGCCCCGCCGTACTGGCCGACCTGGATCCGCGACCCCGAGCGCCCGGCCTATGCCAAGGCCGACCTGCCCAACGTACTGGTGCCGCAACGCCACGACACCATCGGCGACAAGCTGTCGCGCAAGGACATCGACTGGGCCTGGTACGCCGGCGCCTGGCAGGTCACCCTGGACGCCTACAAGGACTCGGCGGGGATTCCGAAGATCCCCAACTTCCAGTACCACCACCAGCCGTTCAACTACTTCGTCCAGTTCGGCCCCGAGCATCCGAACGAACGCAACCGTCACCTGCGCGACGCGGGCCTGGGCGACGAGTCGGCCAGCAACCGCTTCTTCGCCGACGCCGAGGCCGGCAAGCTGCCGCCCGTGACCTTCTACAAACCCCAGGGCAACCTCAACATGCACGCCGGTTATGCCGATGTGGCCGCGGGCGACCGGCATCTCGTACGGGCCCTGAAGGTCCTGCGCGAAAGCCCGCAGTGGCAGAACATGGTGGTGATCGTCACGGTCGATGAAAACGGCGGCTGGTGGGACCACGTCGCCCCGCCCCAGGGCGACCGCTGGGGGCCCGGGACCCGCGTGCCCGCGCTGGTGGTGTCGCCGTTCGCCCGCAAGGGCACGGTGGACCACACTGTGTACGACACCGCGTCGATCCTGCGGCTGATCACTCGGGTGTTCCAGCTGGAACCGCTCGATGGCCTCAAGCAACGGGACGCGGCGATGATCGCCCGGGGGCAGGCGCCCATGGGCGACCTGAGCAACGCCCTGCACTTCCCGGCCTGAGCCCGATGGCGGCGGCCACACCGGCCGCCGTCGAGGCAGAAAAAAAAGATTTATCCCACCGGTTTCCTTGTCACCCGCTACTGTTCCAGTATGGAAACGCACCCCGCACAGACGGGACCAACGCTGACAAGGAGCCAAGCATGTTGAAAATCGCAGGACTGTCCTTACCCCTGGCTTTAGCCACCCTGACCCTGAGCAGCCTGACCATGAGCACCATGGCCCAGGCCAATGTCGACCTGAAGCTGGGCAACACCGAGCGGGTCACCCAACTCTTCGCCTATCCCAACAACTGCAGCGTGATCTGCTTTCGCAACTGGACGCTGGAGCAGACCGTCGAGCACTACCTGACCCAGAGCGTGAAACGCGACGGCTACAGCACGGCCAAGGTCAAGGTCAAGACCACCAACAACCAGCTGTACGCCAGCATCAGCGGGGTCCCGAAGGGCTATGACAAACCCCTGACCGCCTTGCTGAATGCCGGCGACCTGGCCCATCAAGGCGCCAGCAAGCTCAACGCCGACGGCAAATGGTCCTACAGCTGGTATTTGTTCCTGCCCCTGGGCATGGCCCTGGAAAACCGCAAGAGCGTCGAGCTGCTGCACTTCCCGCCGGACTACTCGCTGACACAAGCCCAGGACTACCTGAAATCGGCCACCACCGACCGCTGGGCCACCCTGCTCACCGCCAACAACATTCCGGCCGACCAGACACCGGGCTACCAGACCATCGTCGACATTGCCCCGATCGCCGCTCCGGCCACCGCCGGCAAGGACCTGGAAGGCGTCTACGGCTACTTCCAGGACTACCAGACCACCATGGTCAAGCAGGTCAGCCAGAACGCCAGCGGCGGCGCCCTGCCGATGGTGGCGTTCGGTGCGCCGGTGCGGAACTGGATCAAGCAGCAATACGGCGCCACCGTGAGCGTACTGGGCCTGGCGCAGATCAGCCCGAGCGCGGGCCTGAACGTGCCGGTGCTGGGCTCCAACCACCCGAGCTATATCTGGTACGCGGCGGACCCGGCGAACTACAACGATGATGAAGCCAAGGCCGACGCAGCTGGCCTGAAGGTGATGGGGCAGGATCTGAGCGCTGCCTGCTGGCAGGCCGGGATGGGCAGCAAGCCGGGCAGCGATCCGGCGGCGCAGCTCAAAAGCTGCACCCAGACCTGGCAAGTGACCCAGAAAGAACAGACCTGCGAGATGTTCTACACCTCGGTCCGTAAACTGACGCAAGAGCAGGCCCAGGCCAAATGCGCCAGCGCGCCGGTGAAAAGCCAGCTGGAGCAGCTGAAGGCGCCGGCGCCGTCGATGAGTGCCGAGGCACCGCCGCATATCTGACGGATCAGCGCTAACGGCTACACCCCCATCGCGAGGCAGCTCGCCCCTGCAGAAAGCACATCATCTGTAGGGGCGAGTTGCCTCGCGATCGGTTTTCAGGGCCTCAGAGCGCCCCGACCGGACGCAGGCGATACTGCGGCGGCAGCTGCTCGAAGCCGCTGATGGTTGCGTTCAGGCTCTTCCAGCGACCGTCCTTGATGCCATAGATGCAACCGTGGATCGACAGGCTCTGCCCGCGATGCCAGGCGTTCTGCACGATGCTGGTGTGACCGACGTTGGCCACTTGCTGGATCACGTTCAGCTCGCAGAGGCGGTCGACCCGCTCCTCCTCGGTGGCCAGTTGCGCCAGCGCTTCGCGATGTTCGTAGTACAGGTCGCGAATCGACCGCAGCCAGCCGTCGATCAGGCCCAGCTGGCGATCCTGCATCGAGGCGCGCACCCCGCCACAGCCATAGTGGCCGGTGACCAGGATGTGTTTGACCTTGAGCACGTCCACCGCGTACTGGATCACCGACAGGCAATTGAGGTCGGTGTGCAGCACCACGTTGGCCACGTTGCGGTGTACGAACAGGTCCCCGGGGAGCATGCCGACGATCTCGTTGGCCGGTACACGGGCGTCCGAACAGCCGATCCACAGGTATTCCGGCGTTTGCTGGCGCGCCAGCTTGGAGAAGAAATCAGGATCTTCCTGCTTGATCGCTTCTGCCCAACGCTCGTTGTTATCAATCAGGTCTTGTAGTTCGTTCATGCTGTTCAGCCTCAGGATTGATGCGTTGTTCTGACAGACGACCTTCCGTCGGGGTCACGTATGCCGGTGCAGATACCGCTTATCCATCCTTGGGAATCTTCAAGGTCCCGGCAGGTCAACCCTCTAAGCCCCGAAGTATGAGCAATCGCCATGACCGAATCACGACGTCCTTATGATGCGCCTCAACCCGAGCCCATCGACGACAACGAAGACCGCATGGGCTCCATGGAAGAGCTGGATTTCGACGAAGACGAACCCGCCACCCGGGTCGGCGACCCTGTGGAGCATCGTACGCCCGGCAAGCGCCCCCATGGCACCCGCCTGACCGGCAACGCCGACGATGAACCCGACGACGATGAGCTGAGCCCGGAAAACCTGATCCACGAAGACGGTGCCCGCTCCCCCCATGAAGCCGGGGAAGACGAGCCCGCCGACTGGGAGCTGAGCATCGTCGGTGAAAACGAGATCGGCGGCGGCAATGGCCTGGACGAAGCCGAACTGGCCCGCCGCGACCCGCTGGACGGCAAACGCTAGGCCCGTCCAACTGCAGGAGCGGTGTTCAATCGACCAGGGTACAGGCCATCACCAGCGCATCTTCCCGCCCGCCTACCGCCGGGTAGTAATCGCGGCGGCGACCGACTTCGTTGAAGCCGTAACGCTCGTACAGGCGATAGGCGGTCTGGTTACTGGAACGCACTTCGAGGAAACACTCGCGCGCGTCTTTCTGATAGGCGCGCTTCATCAGCTCTTCCAGCAGGCGCAGGCCCAGGCCACGGCCCTGGCTTTCCGGCTTGACGGTGATATTGAGCAGGTGGGCCTCGTCGATGATCACCTGGATCACCCCATGGCCAACCTGCTGGCTGCCTTCGAACATCAACCAGACTTCATAGGACTTCAGGGCGTCGGTGAAAATGCCGCGGGTCCAGGGATGGCTGAACGCCGCATATTCGATTTTCAGGATGGCATCCAAATCCGCCGCAGTGGCCTGGCGGAACGATAAAGCGTCACTCATTGCTACTTTTCCAGCGCGCCATCAGCCGACGCATGGCTTGCCAGACATCAGCCTTACGCTGTGGCTCTTCCATTAATAATTCCAGCCCCGGCAACGCCCAGGCCGACCCCAGGCCTTCGACCTGGAGCTCACGGTTGTAGGATTGCGCATCGACCTCGCCGGCAAAACGCATGGCCGGCAGGCCGATCAGCCACAGGCAGACGCAAGGCTCCTCTTCGACCCGCGCGCCGACGAAAGCCTGGACGAAATCCCGCGCCGCATCCGGCCCCTGGTCGAGGTTGCCGCGGGTCAGCAACGGCCAGCGCACCGGCTCGCCGACGATCTGCGGGCTGTCCGGCAGGCCGGCGGCGCGCAGCATGTCCTTGAGCAGCAGATAGGCCGGATCGCGGCGCTGGAAGGCTTCGCCTGTGGGTAACTCCACCAGCAGCAGGCAGCTACCGGCTCGCAGCAATTGCAGGGCGAAACGCGGTGGCGGCACGGGCGGGGCCTTGACCGGCGCAGGGGCTTCCTCCGCCTCGATCACCGGCTTGCTGACCGGACGAACGGCAGCACTGGCGGGACGTGGCACTTCGATTTTCGGCCGCTCGGCGGGCCTGGCCGCCGGTTCCGCCACCGCCTTGGCCACGGGCACCGGGGCTGCCGGGGTCTCGACCACGGGCTCGGCAATCACCAGCAACTCGGGACGGGACGGCGCCGCAAAGGGCAATTCGGTGCGCGGCAGCCAGCTGACCACCTGCATGGCGGACAGATAAGCGCGACGGCGGGACTCGATAAGCAAAGGTCGGCCACTTGTGGATAACTGAAGTGGGGGGATTCTACCGTCCTTCGGCGAAGATCGCCCGCAGTTGATGCGCCGTAAATACGCCAGTCCGGACCGAGGGTGAATAGTCAGGCTCGCGATGCAGTACAATCGCCGCTTTTCATTGCCAACCAGCCGGCCATTCCGATGATCGAACCCAAGCGCGTGTTGCGCGCCCTCGCCGAACACTGGGCACTTCTGGAGCCACTGTGCGAGCACTTCGACCAAGGCACCCTGAGCCTCGCCGAACTGCGTTCACAGCTGGCCACCCAGCAAATCGACAGTACGCCACAGGACATTACCAACCTGCTGGACGTGTGGATTCGCCTGGATATCCTGGTTCCGGTGGCGAAAAGCCCGAACCGTTTCGAACTCAACGCGCAGATCCACGACTTCCTCGCCTACCTGCGGCGCGAACACCGCCTGGGCCTGTGCCTGGAAATCGAAGCCTACCTGCGCCACCTCGAACGCCTGGCCGGTTACATCCAGGACGCCTTCGACATCCGCGACGGCCATGACCTGGCCCGTCAGCTGCGCCTGCTCGACATGCGCGTGCGCGATGTGCTGAAAAAGCTCGCCAACGACGAACAGGCCCTGGTGGCCGTCGCCGAGCGGGCCAAGACCAGCGACCGGCAGATCCCCCTGCGCCAGCGTTACGCCGAGGTCCTGGCCACCTGGGACGAATACGTCGAGCCGATGATCCAGCTGGTGAACGCCGACGGCGCCTTCGAGCAAGGCGTGCGCAAGGTCGAGAACGTCCTGCTGCGCATGCTCACCGAGCAGCAGCGCCTGGGCCACCTGGTGGACGACGACATGCTGCTGCGCACCCACGCGCGGATCCTGGAAATGCAGACCAGCGCCCAGCTGACCCTGCGCCACGCCCGGGAACTGCTGCTGCCGCTGCGCGAAGAAGCCCGCCGGCACAACGCCGTGACCCGCGGCGCGGCCCTGGCCCTGTCGGCCATCCGCCGCAAGGGCATCGATGCCGTGCCGCAAGCGGCGATGCCGCTGTTCACCCGCCCGCAAAGCACCTTCCTCGGCAGCTCCGGCCAGGTCGAAGCCTATGTCTATGCCCTGGCCCGCTTCGAGCCGAAGCCGACACGCTTCCCCAAGGCCCACAAGACCCACAAGGGCGGCGACGCGCCACGGGCGCCGCGCACGGTCCGCGAGATGCTCGAGCGTTGCGAAGACGCACTGCCGATGCCGGACCTGATGAGCTGGCTGCTGGAACAGGAGCCGGACGGCGCCACCGACGAGCTGCTGTACTGGTTCTCCCGCCTGTCCCGGGAAAAACGCTTCAAGCGCGAGCGTCTGGAACGCCGCGAATACCACACCCACGAGCACCAGGTCAGCCTGCGCTCCTTCGCCCTGCTCTCGGCCCGCGACGAGGCGGCCGAGAATTCCGCGAGCACTCCCCATGCATCTTGATCTTTCCGAACTGTCCCAGCTGGCGCCGATCTTTCGCGAGCTGTTCAAGGGTTATCACGTCAGCCGCCGCGACCCGGAGCTGTACGCCCAACTGTCGAACTTCCAGGACCAGTACCGCACCCTGTTCAAGGCCCTGGGCTTCGAACTGGTCTGCGATACCCGCGGCTTCTACTACTTCGTGCCGGAGAACGCCGCCGCCCAGGTGAACAAGACTGCCCAGCGTCTGGCGTTGTTCACCTTCATCCTGGTGGAGCACCTGGCCGACCAGGGCCGCGACCCGGTCGCCGTGCTCGACGGGGCCCGACCCAGGAATTGAGCAGCGCGGTCGGGCAACTGATACGCACCAGG
>NZ_JBNNVU010000087.1:0-23388 GCF_050280705.1 Pseudomonas sp. NPDC089530
GCGAGACCAGCCAGCCGACGGCCAGCGACGCCGCCGAGCTGAGCAGGAAGATCAGTGCACCACCTCGTTGCCCTTGTTGGCGATCTCCACCGAACGTTCGGCCACCGCCGAGGACTCGGCGGCGTTCGCCGACACCTGGTCGATGGACTGGGCCATGTCGTTGATCGCGGTGGAGGCTTCGCAAATCTGCTGGGCCTGATGCTCCGAGGCTTCGGCCAACCGCATGGCGGTGGCCTGGGTTTCCTGCACCGCGCCGGCGACCTGGCCGGCGGTGAGGTTGATGGTCGCCACCAGGTCCCGCAACTGGTCGACGGAATAGTTGATCGAGTCGGCGATGGTGCCGGTGAAGTCCTCGGTCACCGAGGCGGTCACCGTGAGGTCGCCGTCGGCCAGGTCCTCGATCTCGTCCAGCAGGCGCATGATCGCGTTCTGGTTGCGCTCGTTCTTCTCCGCGGTTTCATGCAACTGACGATTGGTTTCCTGCACCATCACCAGGCCGATCAGGATGATCGAAGCCAGCGCCGCCAGGCCCAGGACATAACCGCCGATGGTGTCCAGGGAACGCCCGCCGGCCAGGTTCTCGAAGCCGATAGCCAGGCGCGAGGCCTCGTCGAGCAGGGTTTGCGACAGGCTGAAGATATTGCTCGCCGACTCGCGGACCTGGAACAGCTCGGGGGAGGTTTCGAGGATTTCATCCACCGAGCCGGAGACGAACTGGAACAGCTCGCTGATCTCGCTCAGGCGCGCCCGCGCATCGCGGTCCTCCACCTGGCTGACCTTCAGCGTCGGGTTGCCCTGGAGCATGCCGCTGAGCACCTGGCCGAAACGCGCCGCGTCGCGGCCGAAGGCATCGGCGGCCTGCACCGCGTTCTCGTCGCCGGCCAGCACGGTATTCACCGCGCCGAGAATGCGCTCGGCCAACAGCGACTGGCGCTGCGCCATGGCCACCTGGGAAGCCGGCGCACCGCGCTGCAGGAGGATTTCCACGACCTTTTCATACTCGACCTGCAGCTGCGGCACGGTTTCCGCCAGGGTCGCGGCCACCTGGTGCAGGGACAGCACCGTCTGCTCGCTGGCCAGGATGGCGTCGGCGTTCTGCAGCAGCTTGTCCCAGTCCTGCTGCACCGCGTGCATTTCCTGGCGCACCGCCGGCGGCGCGGCGGGCAGGCCGGTGGCCGGGTCGCCTTTTTTCAGGTAGCCCCAGCGCTGGGCGAAATCGTTGCGCGCATCGCCCAGCAGCTTGAAGGCCGCAGCCTTGCCCGCCGCGGCCTCCGTGGCGTTCTTGGCGATGCGCTGGGACAGCACCCGCAGTTCGCCGGCGTGGCCGATGTACTGCTTGTCGTAAGTGGCCTGGGTGTTGAGGTACGCGAAGTTGGCGAACAGCAGCATGATGAACACGATCAGGGCGATGAACAGCACGATGATCTGCGAGCGGCTGCGCGATCCTTCCATTGGCTTGCCTGGTCTGGCTTTTAGTATCTGCACAGCTGGATTCCCGTTGTTCCGTTGCCCGCGATAGACCGCACACGGTGAGCCTGCAAAACCGCGTCATCCCTTTCGCAGGCAAGCCTCGCTTCTACAACATTAAAGTGCCACGTCCAGAAACCCCGGCGACTGCGCCAGGGCAAAGGGACTGAATACCCGCCAGACCTGCTCGCAGGGGAAATACCCCCGCAAATACGGCGCGATGGCGCCTTCTTCACTACCGCTGGCCGCCGTTTCCAGGCGGCTCTGGGCAAAGTGCTGCATGCCGGCCACTTCATCCACCATCAGGCCGGCGAACACTTCTTTATGTTCCACCACCAGCACCCGCCGCTGCTTGCGCAGCGCCGACAGCTCATGGCCGAAGAACCCGCACAGATCCATGATCGGCAGCAGCCGCCCGCGCAGGTTGGCCACGCCCTTGACCCAGGGCTTGACCCCGGGCAGCAGGGTATAACGGGGCTCGTGCAGGACTTCGCTGACCTCGCCCATCGGCGCGACATACCACTGCTCGCCGATACGAAAGCCGATACCGCTCCAGCCGTGCTGGCGGGTTTCCTGGGAAGGCAGGTCGGCGGCCAACAGGCGGCAGCGCTGGTCGATCTCCAGCAGCAGTTCGAAGGCGGTTTGCGACTCGGCCATGGCGCGGGCGTCAGCCGGCCAGGACGTTGTTCAGGGTCTTGATCAGGGTATCTTCGTCGACCGGCTTGGTCAGGTAATCCTTGGCGCCCTGGCGGGTGCCCCAGACCTTGTCGGTTTCCTGATCCTTGGTGGTGATGATGATCACCGGGATATGGCTGGTTTCCGCGTCCTTGGTCAGCTGGCGGGTGGCCTGGAAACCGTTGAGGCCCGGCATGACGATGTCCATCAGGACCGCGTCGGGTTTTTCCTGGCGCGCCAGGGCCACGCCGTCGGCGCCGTTCTCGGCCTTCAGGACTTCATGGCCGTGCTTTTCCAGCATGCCGGTCAGTTTGTACATTTCGGTCGGCGAGTCGTCGACGATCAGAATACGAGCCATGGTCTTCCCCATACGAATAGGCGTGCGGCCCGCGGGCCGGACCTCAATGTGCGTGTTCCGCTGCGGCGAACCCCGGCACATGGGCCTTGATCGCGCTCAGCAGCTCTTCCTTGCTGAAAGGCTTGGTCAAAAACTGGTCAGAGCCGACGATGCGACCCTTGGCCTTGTCGAACAGACCGTCCTTGGAGGACAGCATAATCACCGGCGTGTCCTTGAACGCGCTGTTGTTCTTGATCAGCGCGCAGGTCTGATAGCCGTCGAGCCGCGGCATCATGATGTCGACGAAGATGATGCCCGGGTGGTGGTCGGCGATCTTGGCCAGGGCCTCGAAACCGTCGACCGCGGTGATGACTTCACAGCCCGCATTCTTCAGTAGCGTTTCGGCCGTGCGGCGAATCGTCTTCGAATCATCGATCACCATCACCTTGAGGGCACTGGACTGCTGTTCCATATCTGCTCTACCGTCGCCACAGTGAATCGATTCTCTGCCCGTACTGCTGGCCGATGCCTCAAACCCTTGATGTTCAAGGCCTGAGCCCGGCATGCGAGCCTTTTTAGCATACTCTCCCCACGCAATCTATCGGCCGGCTGGCGCGGTGGTTTTTCCTTGACCGGGAACCGCCCGGGCGCCACTCTGACGCCACTTTTGCAAGCCTTGCGCCCACTAATTTTCGAGGAAACCGCCCATGAGCGTTCGCGTCGGGATAGTCATGGACCCCATCGCCAGCATCTCCTATAAAAAGGACAGCTCGCTGGCCATGCTGCTGGCCGCCCAGGAGCGCGGCTGGACCCTGTTCTATATGGAACAGAAAGACCTGTATCAGGCCGTCGGTGGCGTGGCCCGGGCCCGGATGCGCCCGCTGAAGGTCTTCGCCAACCCGGAAAAGTGGTTCGAACTGGAAGCCGAGACCGACAGCGCCCTGAGCGATCTGGACGTGATCCTGATGCGCAAGGACCCGCCGTTCGACATGGAGTTCGTCTACTCCACCTACCTGCTGGAGCAGGCCGAGCGCGACGGCGTGCTGGTGGTCAACAAGCCCCAGAGCCTGCGCGACTGCAATGAAAAGCTGTTCGCCACCCTGTTCCCGCACTGCACCCCGCCGACCCTGGTCAGCCGCCGCGCCGACGTACTGCGCGAATTCGCCGCGCAGCACGGCGACGTGATCCTCAAGCCGCTGGACGGTATGGGCGGCACCTCGATCTTCCGCCACCGCGCGGGCGACCCGAACCTGTCGGTGATCCTGGAAACCCTGACCGCCCTCGGTACCCAGCAGATCATGGCCCAGGCCTACCTGCCGGCGATCAAGGACGGCGACAAGCGCATCCTGATGATCGACGGCGAACCGGTGGATTATTGCCTGGCGCGGATTCCGGCCAGCGGCGAAACCCGTGGCAACCTGGCGGCCGGCGGTCGCGGCGAAGCCCGTCCGCTGACCGACAAGGACCGCTGGATCGCCGCCCAGGTCGGCCCGACCCTGCGGGAGAAAGGCCTGCTGTTCGTCGGCCTCGACGTGATCGGCGAGCACCTCACCGAGATCAACGTCACCAGCCCGACCTGCATCCGCGAGATCGACAACGCCTTCGGCACCAACATCGGCGCGACGCTGATGGATGCCATCGAGAAGAAGCTGCAAGCTGCGAGCCGCAAGCCACAAGCTTGACCGGCGTCACCTGCAGCTTGTCGCTTGAAGCTTGAGGCTTACGGCTTGAAACCAACATTGCGTTATCATGCGCCGCCTGTGAAACGCGCGATGTTGGTTTTGTGATGCCTTTTGTGATGTTAAGCCGCCAATGACTCTCCCTAACGATCTGCCCCCCGAGCTGGCCCACAGCGGTGTGCGCCCGGCCGATCGCCTGGGGTTTACCCTGTTCCTGGCCGCCCTTTTGCACATCGCGCTGATCCTCGGCCTGGGCTTCTCCTTCGCCGAACCCAAGCAGATCAGCAAGACCCTGGAAATCACCCTGGCCACCTTCAAGAGCGAAACCAAGCCGAAGAAGGCCGATTTCCTCGCCCAGGAAAACCAGGAAGGCAGTGGCACCCTGGACAAGAAGGCGATCCCCAAGACCACCGAGGTGGCGCCGTTCCAGGAAAACAAGGTGAACAAGGTCACCCCGCCGCCCCCGGCCAAGACCGAACCCAAGGAAGCCGCGCCCAAGGCCGCGGTCGCCACCACCGCACCCAAGCCGAAAAAGACCGTCACCCAGCGTGAAGAGGTCAAGACCGAGGTGCAGAGCAAGGCCCCGACGCCGACGTTCGACAGCTCGCAGCTGTCCAGCGACATCGCCAGCCTGGAGGCCGAACTGGCCCAGGAACAGCAGCTGTACGCCAAGCGCCCGCGCATCCACCGCCTGAGCGCGGCCTCGACCATGCGCGACAAGGGCGCCTGGTACAAGGACGAATGGCGCAAGAAGGTCGAGCGCATCGGCAACCTCAACTACCCCGAAGAAGCCCGGCGCAAGCAGATCTACGGCAACCTGCGGTTGATGGTGTCGATCAACCGCGACGGTTCGCTGTACGAAGTGCTGGTACTGGAATCCTCCGGCCAGCCGCTGCTGGACCAGGCGGCGCAGCGCATCGTGCGCCTGGCGGCGCCGTTCGCGCCCTTTACCGGCGACCTGTCGGATATCGACCGCCTGGAAATCATCCGCACCTGGAAGTTCGCCCGCGGCGACAAGCTGTCCAGCAACTGATCCCCATGCCTTTTGTAGGGACGAGAATGGGAGCATCACCAGCTTGTCAGCCGGCCCCCGCGCCGCCACACTAGCGCACATGAAGAACGTCAGCCCCAGCTACCTCAAGCATCACTTCCTGATCGCCATGCCGCACATGGCCGACCCGAACTTTGCCCACACCTTGACCTACATCGTCGAGCACAACGCCAATGGCGCCATGGGGTTGGTGGTCAACCGTCCGCAGGACCTGAACCTCGCCGACATCCTCGAGCAACTGCGCCCCGAGATCGACCCGCCGGCGCTCTGCCAGCATGTGCCGATCTTCATCGGCGGCCCGGTGCAGACCGATCGCGGTTTTGTCCTGCACCCCAGCGGCCCGACCTTCCAGGCCACGGTCGAGCTTGACGGCCTGTCGCTGTCGACGTCCCAGGACGTGCTGTTCGCCATCGCCGACGGCGTCGGCCCGGCCAAAAGCCTGATCGCCCTGGGTTATGCCGGCTGGGAAGCCGGGCAACTGGAAGCCGAGCTGGCGAACAACGCCTGGCTGACCTGCCCGTTCGACGCCGACATCCTGTTCAACACCAACAGCGAACTGCGTCTGGAAGCAGCGGCCCGGCACCTGGGCATCAATCTCGCCCTGCTGACCAGCCAGGCGGGCCACGCCTGATGGCCCTGCGACTGATCCTCGGGTTCGACTACGGCACCAAACAGATCGGCGTGGCGGTCGGCCAGGCCATTACCGGCCAGGCCCGCGAGCTGTGCACCCTGAAGGCGCAGAACGGCGTTCCGGACTGGAACCAGGTCGAAGCCCTGATCAAGGAATGGAAACCCGATGCCGTGGTGGTCGGCCTGCCGCTGAACATGGATGGCACGCCAAGCGAAATGTGCGTGCGCGCCGAGAAATTCGCCCGGCGCCTCAATGGCCGCTACAACCTGCCCTTCTATACCCACGACGAACGCCTGACCACCTTCGAGGCCAAGGGCGAACGCCTGGCCCGCGGCGGCCAGAAAGGCAGTTACCGCGACAACCCGGTCGACGCCATCGCCGCCGCCCTGCTGCTGCAAGGCTGGCTCGACGAAAATGCAGCGCTGTTGAACAACTGAAACGCCGAATCCTGAAGATGCATGGTCAACCCCGGCCACGCGCCTCCTGGCCACACACCAGCCGTAAGCCCCTGCGCCTTTTGCCGGATGCAACGAGGCGCGAGCCCACGAAGGAGCAATCATGAGCCTGCCCAACCCCGCCGAACTGATCAGCCAGATGGCCGTGCGCCTCACCGCCCACCTGAAACAACGCGCCATCGACGAACCCCGCTATATCGGCATTCGTACCGGCGGTGTCTGGGTCGCCCAGGCCCTGCTCGCCGAACTGGGCAGCGACGCGCCGCTGGGCACGCTGGATGTGTCTTTCTACCGCGACGACTTCAGCCAGAACGGCCTGCACCCGCAGGTGCGCCCTTCCGAGCTGCCGTTCGAAATCGAGGGCCAGCACCTGATCCTGATCGACGACGTGCTGATGAGCGGCCGCACCGTTCGCGCCGCCCTCAACGAACTGTTCGACTACGGCCGCCCGGCCAGCGTGACCCTGGTCTGCCTGCTGGACCTGGACGCCGCCGAGCTGCCGATTCGTCCGAATGTGGTCGGTGCCACCCTGTCGCTGGCCGCCCACGAGCGGGTAAAATTGTCCGGTCCTGCGCCGCTCCAACTCGAGCTTCAAGACCTCGCCCTTTAATTCGCCCTTGCCAAGAGTCCATTGCGATGACGCCTCTAGACGCCAAGCGCCCGCTGCAGCTCAACGATCAGGGCCAGCTGCGCCACTTCCTCTCGCTCGACGGCCTGCGTCGCGAGCTGCTGACGGAAATCCTCGACACCGCCGACTCCTTCCTCGAAGTCGGCGCCCGGGCGGTCAAGAAGGTCCCATTGCTGCGCGGTAAAACCGTGTGCAACGTGTTCTTCGAAAACTCCACCCGCACCCGCACCACCTTCGAACTGGCGGCCCAGCGCCTGTCGGCGGACGTGATCACGCTCAACGTGTCCACCTCCTCGGCGAGCAAGGGCGAGACCCTGCTCGATACCCTGCGCAACCTCGAGGCCATGGCCGCCGACATGTTCGTCGTGCGCCACGGCGACTCCGGCGCCGCGCACTTCATCGCCGAGCATGTGTGCCCGCAGGTGGCGATCATCAACGGCGGCGACGGCCGCCACGCCCACCCGACCCAGGGCATGCTCGACATGCTCACCATCCGTCGGCACAAGGGCGGCTTCGAGAACCTCTCAGTGGCCATCGTCGGCGACATCCTGCACTCGCGGGTCGCGCGCTCGAACATGCTGGCCCTGAAAACCCTGGGCTGCCCGGACATCCGCGTGATCGCCCCCAAGACCCTGCTGCCGATCGGCATCGAGCAGTACGGGGTGAAGGTCTACACCGACATGGCCGAAGGCCTGAAGGACGTCGACGTGGTGATCATGCTGCGCCTGCAGCGTGAACGCATGCAGGGTGGCCTGCTGCCGAGCGAGGGCGAGTTCTACCGCCTGTTCGGCCTGACCACCGCGCGCCTGGCCGGCGCCAAGCCGGACGCCATCGTCATGCACCCGGGGCCGATCAACCGCGGCGTGGAGATCGAATCGGCGGTGGCCGACGGCGCGCATTCGGTGATCCTCAACCAGGTGACCTACGGCATCGCGGTACGCATGGCCGTACTGTCCATGGCCATGAGCGGGCAAACCGCCCAGCGACAATTCGAGCAGGAGAACGCCCAGTGAAGCTCAGCATTCTCGGCGCCCGTGTCATCGATCCGGACAGCGGCCTGGATCAAATCAGCGATATCCATCTGGAAGCCGGCAAGATCGTCGCCATCGGCGCTGCTCCGGCCGGTTTCAGCGCAGCCGACAGCATCGACGCCAAAGGCCTGGTGGCCGCCCCCGGGCTGGTGGACCTGAACGTCTCCCTGCGCGAACCGGGCTACAGCCGCAAAGGCACCATTACCAGCGAAACCCGCGCCGCCGCTGCCGGTGGTGTCACCAGCCTGTGCTGCCCGCCCCGCACCAAGCCGGTGCTGGATACCTCGGCGGTGGCCGAGCTGATCCTGGATCGCGCCCGCGAAGCCGGCAATGCCAAGGTGTTCCCGATCGGCGCCTTGAGCAAAGGCCTGGACGGCGAGCAACTGGCAGAACTGGTGGCACTGCGCGACGCCGGTTGCGTGGCCTTCGGCGACGGCCTGGAAAGCTTTCGCAGCACCCGCACCCTGTGCCGGGCGCTGGAATACGCAGCGACCTTCGACCTGACAGTGATTTTCCACTCCCAGGACCGCGACCTGGCCGAAGGCGGCCTGGCCCACGAAGGCGCCACCGCCAGCTTCCTCGGCCTGCCGGGCATCCCGGAAACCGCGGAAACCGTGGCCCTGGCCCGCAACCTGTTGCTGGTGGAGCAAAGCGGCGTGCGCGCCCACTTCAGCCAGCTGACCAGCGCCCGGGGCGTGGCCCTGATCGCCCAGGCCCAGGCTCGCGGCCTGCCGGTGACCGCCGATGTGGCGCTGTACCAGCTGATCCTCACCGACGAGGCGCTGATCGACTTCTCCAGCCTCTATCACGTCCAGCCGCCGCTGCGCTCGCGCGCCGACCGCGAAGGCCTGCGCGAAGCGGTGAAGTCCGGGGTGGTCCAGGCCATTTCCAGCCATCACCAGCCCCACGAGCGCGACGCCAAGCTGGCGCCGTTCGGCGCCACCGAACCGGGCATCAGCAGCGTCGAGTTGCTGCTGCCGCTGGCCATGACCCTGGTGGAAGACGGCCTGCTCGATCTGCCGACCCTGCTGGCACGCCTGAGCAGCGGCCCGGCCGATGCCCTGCGCCTGCCTGCCGGCCGGCTGGCGGTGGGCGCCCCGGCGGACCTGGTGCTGTTCGACCCGAACACCTCTACCGTGGCCGGCGAACGCTGGCAGTCGAAGGGCGAGAACTGCCCGTTCCACGGCCATAGCCTGCCCGGCAAGGTGCGCTACACCCTGGTGGACGGCCGGATCAGCCACCAGGGCTGAGTCCGCACCACCTGTTTATCGCGGGCAAGCCTCGCTCCTACACGACCGCATGGACCTGTAGGAGCGAGCGGACGGCGATCCGACTTGCCCGCGATAACGCCCTCTAAAGCTAACTCCGCTGCGCGTTACGCAACGACACCTGGTCATTCAGCGTCCAGAAGTCATACAGCACCCCCAGAAAGAACAACCCACCCGTCACCAGGTACAGCAGACCGCTGATCCATTTGCCCTGGTACATGCGGTGCACGCCCAGAACCCCGAGAAAGGTCAGCAGGATCCAGGCGACGCTGTATTCGATGGGGCCCGGGGTGAAACGCAGGTCAGCCTCGCGATCCATGGCCGGGATCAGGAACAGGTCGATCAGCCAGCCGATACCCAGCAGGCCGAAGGTGAAAAACCACAGAGTCCCGGTAATCGGCTTGCCGTAATAAAAGCGGTGGGAGCCGGTAAAACCGAAAATCCACAACAGGTAACCGATCACTTTGCTGTGGGTGTCGTGGGTAGAACCGTCGGGGCGATAGGTGTTCATTGAGTACCTCATTCCACGCAATAGATAAATTTTCTTTGATTCTTTGTGACTTTTTTACAGGCGGTCGACGTGTGGCGAGTGCTAAGGTTTCTGCCGTGAAACCCTTGTCCCACCTGACTTCTGTCGGACAATTGCGGCAATTTGCCGCCTCTTCAGCGAATTTGCCCCCCAGGTTGAATCGACCAACGGCCTGGGAAGTGACAAAAAAGCTGTTATAAAGTTGCGCGCTAACCAACATGAGCCTTGCCTAATGCGTCCATTTTTCAAGACATGGCTAACCATTTGCCTATTGATGCCACTGGCCGCCCACGCCACCAATCGTGAGCAACGTCTTCCCTACGTGAATGGCTTCACCCCCAAAGCCCACGTGACCCAGATCAGCAAGACCCAAGCCGGCAAGAACAGCGCCAAGGACAAGCTGTCGGTCAAACGCCCGACGCACCTGAGCAGCGCCAGCAGCAAACCGGTCCCGCAGATGGCGGCCAAGCAGAGCAGCACCGTACTCAGCCGCGCCGTCAATGTGCTGGGCACCCCTTACCGTTGGGGCGGCAGCAGCCCGAGCAAAGGCTTCGACTGCAGCGGGCTGGTGAAATACGCCTTCAACGACGTCCCCGCCGTCGACCTGCCGCGCACCTCCAATGCCATGGCCAGCGGCCACGGGCAGAAGGTCGAGCGCAAGGACCTCAAGCCGGGCGACCTGCTGTTCTTCAACATCAAGAGCCGTCGGGTCAACCACGTTGCCATCTACCTGGGCAACGACCGCTTCATCCACGCACCGCGGCGCGGCAAGTCGGTGACCATCGACACCCTGAAGAAGCCGTACTGGGAGAAGAGCTACGTAGTGGCCAAGCGGGTCCTGCCAAAAGAGCAGAACAACCTGCGCATCGTTCAGCGCTGATTCCCCCCTGATCGCGAGCAATCGAGCCATGGCCGATTGCTCGCGATTGCATTTACCGCCCCCTCTCCTACATCAAATACTCTCCGGCGCCCGCGCCTGCTCCCGGGCCTGCTCGCGGCTGACCAGCCCCGCTTCCACCAACGCCTTCAGGCTCATGTCCAGGGTCTGCATCCCCAGCGCCCCGCCGGTCTGGATCGCCGAGTACATCTGCGCCACCTTGTCCTCGCGGATCAGGTTACGGATCGCCGCGGTCCCCAACATGATCTCGTGAGCCGCCACCCGGCCACCGCCGACGCGCTTGACCAGCGTCTGGGAAATCACCGCCTGCAGCGACTCCGAGAGCATGGAGCGGACCATCGCCTTCTCCTCGGCCGGGAACACATCCACCACCCGATCCACGGTTTTCGCCGCCGAAGTGGTGTGCAGGGTGCCGAACACCAGGTGCCCGGTCTCGGCGGCGGTCAGGGCCAGGCGGATGGTTTCCAGGTCGCGCAGCTCGCCGACCAGGATCACATCCGGGTCTTCGCGCAGGGCCGAGCGCAGTGCGCTGGAGAAGCTGCGGGTGTCGCGATGCACCTCGCGCTGGTTGATCAGGCACTTCTTCGGCTCATGGATGAATTCGATGGGGTCCTCGATGGTGAGGATGTGCTGATGCCGGTGCTGGTTCAGGTGATCGATCAATGCCGCCAGGGTGGTGGACTTGCCCGAGCCGGTCGGCCCGGTCACCAGCACCAGGCCACGGGGCACTTCGCTGATCCGGCGGAACACCTCGCCCATGCCCAGCTCGTCCAGGCTCGGCACCCGGTCCGCAATGCTGCGAAAGACCGCGCCGTTGCCGCGCTGATGGTTGAAGGCGTTGACCCGAAAGCGCGCCACGCCCGGTACCGCGAAGGAAAAGTCCAGCTCCAGCGCAGCCTTGAACTCGGCCCGCTGCGGGTCGCTCATGCTGGCGAGGATCAGCTCATGCACCTGTTGCGCCTCCAGCGCCGGCAGGTTGATCCGGCGAATATCGCCGTCGATGCGGATCATCGGCGGCAAACCGGCCGAGAGGTGCAGGTCCGAGGCGCCCTGTTTGACGCTGAAGGCCAGCAACTCGGTGATATCCATAGCGTTCCCCAATTCCAGTAGAATGCCGCGAACCCAAGAGCCGCTGGCGTACATCGAATGTCCACGATAGCAGACAACATTTCCCTGGTAAGTGCACGGATCCGCGCGGCGGCCCAGGCTTCGCAACGTGATGAAACAAGTATCCAGCTGCTGGCCGTGAGCAAGACCAAACCCGCCGTAGCGCTACGGGAAGCCTACGCCGCCGGGCTGCGCGACTTTGGCGAGAACTACCTGCAGGAAGCCCTGGGCAAGCAGGCGGAACTTGGCGATCTGCCCTTGAGTTGGCACTTCATCGGCCCCATTCAGTCGAACAAGACGCGCGCTATCGCCGAGAACTTCGCCTGGGTGCACTCCGTGGATCGCTTGAAAATCGCTCAACGCCTGTCCGAGCAACGCCCGGCCGACCTGCCGCCGTTGAACATCTGCATTCAGGTCAATGTCAGTGGCGAAGCCAGCAAGTCCGGCTGCACACCAGCCGACCTGCCCGCCCTGGCCAGCGCCATCGGCGCCCTGCCGCGCCTGAAGCTGCGCGGGCTGATGGCGATTCCCGAGCCGACCGACGATCGTGCCGCCCAGGACGCCGCCTTCGCCGCCGTGCGCCAGCTGAACGACGAGCTGCGCGAGCGCCTGAACCTGCCGACCGACACACTTTCCATGGGCATGAGCCACGACCTCGAAGCGGCCATCGCCCAAGGCGCCACCTGGGTACGTATCGGTACCGCCCTGTTTGGCGCCCGCGACTATGGCCAGCCATGACCGTGGCGGCCTCACCTCTGTATAAGGACCTGTCATGAGCAAGACTCGTATCGCCTTTATCGGCGCCGGCAACATGGCTGCCAGCTTGATCGGCGGCCTGCGCGCCAAGGGCCTGGACGCCAGCCAGATCCGCGCCAGCGACCCGGGCGCCGAAACCCGGGCCAAGGTCCAGGCCGAGCACGGCATTGAACTGTTCGCCGACAACGCCCAGGCCATCGAGGGCACCGACGTGGTGGTGCTGGCGGTCAAGCCACAGGCCATGAAGGCTGTGTGCGAAGCCCTGCGCCCGAGCCTGAAACCGCACCAGCTGGTGGTATCCATCGCCGCCGGCATCACCTGCGCCAGCATGGGCAAATGGCTCGGCGAGCAGCCAATCGTGCGCTGCATGCCCAACACCCCGGCCCTGCTGCGCCAGGGCGCCAGCGGCCTGTACGCCACCGCCGCGGTGAGCGCAGAACAACGCCAACAGGCGCAAGAACTGCTGTCGGCCGTGGGCATCGTCCTGTGGCTGGAGCAGGAGCAGCAGCTGGACGCGGTCACCGCCGTATCCGGCAGCGGCCCGGCGTATTTCTTCCTGCTGATCGAAGCCATGACCGCCGCTGGCGAGAAGCTCGGCCTGCCCCGGGAAACTGCCGCGCAACTGACCCTACAGACCGCTCTGGGCGCGGCGCACATGGCGGTGTCCAGCGATGTGGACGCCGCCGAACTGCGCCGCCGCGTGACCTCGCCGGCCGGTACCACCGAGGCGGCGATCAAGTCTTTCCAGGCCAGCGGCTTCGAGGCCCTGGTGGAAAAAGCATTGGGTGCCGCCGCACACCGCTCGGCCGAGATGGCCGAACAACTGGGCCAATAAGGAGCCAACGATGATTGGATTGAACACTGCGGCGGTGTACGTGCTGCAAACCCTGGGCAGCCTGTACCTGCTGATCGTGTTGCTGCGTTTCGTGCTGCAACTGGTACGCGCCAACTTCTACAACCCGCTGTGCCAGTTCGCCGTACGCGCCACCCAGCCGCTGCTCAAGCCGATGCGCCGGGTCATCCCGAGCCTGTTCGGCCTGGACATGTCGTCGCTGATCCTGGCGATCGTCGTGCAACTGCTGCTGATGGCCCTGACCCTGCTGCTGACCTACGGCACCACCGGTAACCCGGTGCAATTGCTGATCTGGTCGATCATCGGCGTGACCGCGCTGTTCCTGAAGATCTTCTTCTTCGCCCTGATCATCAGCGTGATCCTGTCCTGGGTCGCCCCGGGCAGCCACAACCCCGGCGCCGAGCTGGTCAACCAGATCTGCGAGCCGGCTCTGGCGCCGTTCCGCCGCATCCTGCCGAGCATGGGCGGCCTGGATATCTCGCCGATCCTGGCATTCATGGTGCTCAAGCTGCTCGACATGCTGGTGATCAACAACCTGGCCGCCATGACCATGATGCCGGAAATCCTGCGTCTGCTGATCTGACCCAGGCCTGTGCGATGAGCTACTTTCGCTGGGACGGCGACGACCTGATCCTGGAGTGCCACCTGCAACCTGCGGCCCGTAGCGATGACTTCGCCGGGCTGCATGGCGAGCGCCTGAAGATCCGCCTCACCGCGCCGCCGGTGGAAGGCAAGGCCAACGCCTACCTCATGGCGTTCCTGGCCAAGGCCTTCGGCGTGTCCAAGAGCCAGGTCAGCCTGGTCAGCGGCGAGCTGAACCGGCAGAAACGGGTGCGGATCAACGCGCCGAAAAAACTGCCGGATCTGCCCGGACTACAGCGCCCTTCCTGATCCCCCCTGTGGCCGCTGCCGCAGGCTGCGATAAGGCCCTAAGGGGCCTTCGAGGCCCTCAAGAGCACGTCTCCTGCGGAGCCGATCGCAGCCTTCGGCAGCGGCTCCAGGGATCGCCACAACCCGAGACAGAATCAACCCCGGCCTTGGCTTGCCGCTGGGGGCAGCGGTCTTTAGACTTACGCCTCATTTGAACGAGAGCAGGGTCGATGCCAACTGCCTTTCCCGCCGATTCCGTTGGTCTGGTGACGCCGCAAGTGGCGCACTTCAGCGAGCCCCTGGCCCTGGCCTGCGGCCGCTCCCTGCCAGCCTACGATCTGATCTTCGAGACCTACGGCCAACTGAACGCCACGGCGAGCAACGCCGTGCTGATCTGCCACGCCCTGTCCGGCCACCACCACGCCGCCGGCTACCACAGCCCCGACGACCGCAAGCCGGGTTGGTGGGACAGTTGCATCGGCCCGGGCAAGCCGATCGACACCCACAAGTTCTTCGTCGTCAGCCTGAACAACCTCGGCGGCTGCAACGGCTCCACGGGCCCCAGCAGCATCAACCCGGACACCGGCAAGCCGTTCGGTGCCGACTTCCCGGTGCTGACCGTGGAAGACTGGGTGCACAGCCAGGCACGCCTGGCCGACCGGCTCGGCATCTCGCAGTTCGCCGCCGTGATCGGTGGCAGCCTGGGCGGCATGCAGGCCCTGCAATGGACCATCACCTACCCGGACCGGGTACGTCATTGCCTGGCGATCGCCTCGGCCCCCAAGCTGTCGGCGCAGAACATCGCCTTCAACGAAGTGGCGCGCCAGGCGATTCTCACCGACCCCGAGTTCCACGGCGGCTCGTTCCAGGAACAGGGCGTGATCCCCAAGCGCGGGCTGATGCTGGCGCGGATGGTCGGGCACATCACCTACCTGTCCGACGACTCCATGGGCGAGAAATTCGGCCGGGGCCTGAAGAGCGAGAAGCTCAACTACGACTTCCACAGCGTCGAGTTCCAGGTCGAAAGTTACCTGCGTTACCAGGGCGAGGAGTTCTCCGGGCGTTTCGACGCCAACACCTACCTCCTGATGACCAAGGCGCTGGACTACTTCGATCCGGCGGCGAACTTCGACGATAACCTGGCGAAAACCTTCGAAGGGGCCAAGGCCAAGTTCTGCGTGATGTCCTTCACCACCGACTGGCGTTTCTCCCCGGCCCGCTCGCGGGAGCTGGTGGATGCGCTGATGGCCGCGCGCAAGGACGTCAGCTACCTGGAAATCGACGCCCCACAGGGCCACGACGCCTTCCTGATTCCGATCCCGCGCTACCTGCAGGCGTTCGGCAACTACATGAACCGAATTACCCTGTGAGGAGCCCGTCATGAGAGCGGATCTGGAAATCATCCAGGAATGGATCCCCGCCGGTAGCCGCGTGCTCGACCTCGGTTGCGGCGATGGCGAGCTGCTGACCTGGCTGCGCGATCACAAGCAAGTCACCGGCTACGGCCTGGAAAACGACCCGGACAACATCGCCGAATGCGTGGCCAAGGGCATCAACGTCATCGAGCAGGACCTGGACAAGGGCCTGGGCAACTTCGCCAGCAACAGCTTCGATATCGTGGTCATGACCCAGGCCCTGCAGGCCGTGCACTACCCGGACCGGATCCTCGACGAAATGTTGCGGGTCGGCCGCCAGTGCATCATCACCTTCCCCAACTTCGGCCACTGGCGCTGCCGCTGGTACCTGGCCAGCAAGGGGCGGATGCCGGTCTCCGAGTTCCTGCCGTACACCTGGTACAACACGCCGAACATCCACTTCTGCACTTTCGAGGACTTCGAGGAGCTTTGCCGCGAACGCGAGGCCAAGGTCATCGATCGCCTTGCGGTGGATCAACAGCACCGCCATGGGTGGGCCAGTAAGCTATGGCCTAATCTGTTAGGTGAGATCGGCATCTACCGCGTCAGCAGCCCCGGCCTGCAGGACCACCAGATCGCGGTATAAACCAGGTACAGCAAGGAGAACGATCATGGGTCGCTTGGTTACTTTTCTATTGGCGGCGTGCCTCGGCGCATCGGCGCTGGCCGCCGAGCCCATCAAGGGCGAGCGCCAGGAAGTGTTCGGTGATGTGACTGTGCACTACAACACCTTCAATTCCACCTTCCTGCAGCCGGATATCGCCAAGGCTGCGGAGCTGATCCGCAGCAAGAACCAGGGCGTGATCAACATTTCCGTGCTCAAGGCCGGCAAGCCGCAGGTCGCCCAGGTCACCGGGACCATCAAGGACCTGACCAGCCAGTCGGTGCCGCTGAAATTCAAGCAGGTGACCGAACAGGGCGCGATCTACTACATCGCCCAGTACCCGGTGGAACAGCAGGAAACCCGCACCTTCGACATCAAGGTGCAGACCGGCGACACGGTCAACACCATCAACTTCAACCAAGAGCTTTTCCCCGGCGAATGATGACTTTTACCCAACTCGTACTGGCCAGCCATAACGCCGGCAAGCTCAAGGAACTCCAGGCCATGCTCGGCGAATCGGTGCACCTGCGCTCGATCGGCGAGTTCAGCAGCGTCGAGCCGGAAGAAACCGGCCTGTCGTTCGTCGAAAACGCCATCCTCAAGGCCCGCAACGCGTCGCGCATTTCCGGTCTGCCGGCCCTGGCGGACGATTCGGGCCTGGCAGTGGACTTCCTCGGCGGCGCCCCCGGCATCTACTCGGCGCGCTACGCCGACGGCCAGGGCGACGCGGCGAACAACGCCAAGCTGCTGGCGGCCCTGAAGGACGTCCCCGAAGCCGAGCGCGGCGCGCAGTTCGTGTGTGTGCTGGCGCTGGTGCGGCACGCCGACGATCCGCTGCCGATCCTCTGCGAAGGCCTGTGGCACGGACGCATCCTCACGGCCGCCAGCGGCGAACACGGTTTCGGCTACGACCCGCTGTTCTGGGTGCCGGAGCGCGATTGCTCCAGCGCCGAACTCAATCCCAAGGAAAAGAACCAACTCAGCCATCGCGCCCGCGCCATGGCCATTCTGCGGCAACGCCTGAGCCTGCAATGACCATCGATTCGTCCGCGTCGCCGCTGATTCTCGGCGGCGCGCCAACGCCCCGGGCGGCCCTGCCCCAGTTGCCGCCCCTGGCGCTGTACATCCACATTCCGTGGTGTGTACGCAAATGCCCTTACTGCGACTTCAACTCCCACGCCGCAAGCCCCGTGCTGCCGGAAGAAGAGTACGTCGACGCCCTGCTGGCCGACCTCGAACAGGACCTGCCCGCCGCCTACGGCCGCGAGCTGAGTTCGATCTTCTTCGGCGGCGGCACGCCAAGCCTGTTCAGCGCCCAGGCCCTGGGCCGCTTGCTCGAAGGCGTGCAGCAACGCATTCCCTTCGCCGCCGATATCGAAATCACCCTGGAAGCCAACCCCGGGACCTTCGAGCAGGAGAAGTTCACCGCCTATCGCGCCCTGGGCATCAATCGCCTGTCGATCGGCATCCAGAGCTTCCAGGAAGACAAGCTCAAGGCCCTGGGCCGCATCCACAACGGCGACGAAGCGGTACGCGCCGCAGGCATGGCACGCCAGGCCGGGTTCGACAACTTCAACCTGGACCTGATGCACGGCTTGCCGGACCAGTCCCTGGACGATGCCCTGAGCGACCTGCGCCAGGCCATCGCCATGAAGCCGACCCACCTGTCCTGGTACCAGCTGACCCTGGAGCCCAATACGGTGTTCTGGAACCAGCCGCCGACGCTGCCGGAAGACGACACCCTGTGGGATATCCAGGAAGCCGGCCAGGCGCTGCTGGCTGAGCACGGCTACGCCCAGTACGAAGTCTCGGCCTATGCCCAGCCCGGCCGGGCGGCGCGGCATAACCTGAACTACTGGAGCTTTGGCGATTTCATCGGTATCGGCGCCGGCGCCCACGGCAAGCTCAGCCATCCCGACGGGCGCATCGTGCGCACCTGGAAGACCCGCCTGCCCAAGGACTACCTCAACCCGGCGAAAAGCTTCAAGGCCGGCGAGAAGGCCCTGGCCAACGACGAGCTGCCGTTCGAGTTCCTGATGAACGCCCTGCGCCTGACCGAGGGGGTCGAGGCGCGGCTGTACCCGGAACGCACCGGGTTGCCCCTGGAAAGCCTCGCCGAAGGTCGCCGCGAGGCCGAACGAAGCGGCCTGTTGCAGGTCGAACCGTCACGCCTGGCCGCGACCCCGCGCGGCCAGCTCTTCCTCAATGACTTGCTGCAGAAATTTCTGAGCTGATTTCAGCCCTAAGGGAAACCACATGGATTTGATACTCGACCTGCTCGCCACGGTGTCCCGCTGGAGTCGCAGCAACCTCTCCGAAATCTCCCTGGCCCTCGTCGGCTGCCTGCTGGTGCTGTTCGGCGCCGATATCAAAGGCTGGGTCGAAGCCCGCCTGGGCGGCCTGGCCGGCGCCCTGCGCGTACCGATGATGGCGCTGCTGTGCATGATCGGCAGCGGCGCGGCGCTGATCTACGCCACGCCCTGGATCGTCCGCGGCCTGAGCCAGTTCAACAACTACAGCCTGGCGCCGGTGCTGCTGGTTGTCCTGGTACTCATTGGGGTCGTCGCCGATCGTCGCTGAGTCGAAAACAACCCAAAATGAATATGGACGCGACGCTTCCCGCCCGCCCACAGGGGTCATCTATTTAACGCTGGATTTGACCTCATGGCGGATCATCGCTCTGAGCCCGTAATAGTCCTGGCAGCCCAGCGCTTCAGCGTTATCCAGATACACCATGCTCTGACTGTCGTGCCGGTCGCTGGCGTTTACCCGTGTCAGCGCAAGAATGTAATTGGCTTCAGCCCGATATTGTTCTTCTGACAACATCAACGCGACAGCGCGGGCGCGCATGGCCGCCACCACACCTTGCTGCGTTTGCGGCGCCCTTTCGTCCAGGAAACACAGGGACCGCTTGGCCTGAAGCGGATAATCGCCAGCATGAGCGTCGGATTTGCTCAACAACTGTTCCAGCGACTGCAGGAATTTCAAATGATCGGCGTTGTGCAAATCAGACCGTTCATAGGCTTTGTCGCACAAATGGTAGTAACCCACCGCGGCAGCCAGTAACCCTTGATCCATGGCTTTCTGGTACAGGCCGCAAGTCTCCAGGCGGGTTCGCTCAGAGAACTTCGGATTGTCCTGCAGACTGGCCAGCATGTACGTTGCCAGCGTGTGTCCGCCATCCGATGCGTGTTTCAAATTATCGGCAAGCGCTTCAATATCGCCCTCTGCAACGCGCAATTGCTCCGGGGTATATTCGAGCGTTTCCCCAGCGGCCTCTCGCCTGATGAGCTCATTGACTTCCCGCTCGATCTTTACCGCCGTTCTCTGCGCACTTGCAAAGTATTCCTCAGGGGTGACTACCCGTTCGCAGGCTGCGCAAAACAATAAACCCAGAACCAGCGTACAGGCGAAAATGGCTTTCAAGACTCGTCTTCCTTTACAAGTGGGGGGACGTAGAGCTTTCGGCGGATCGCCACCAATCTTGAATGCACCCCAAAAACGACTGTAGGAGGTATTGCGTGATGCTTAGGACTGCTTTTCGAACTTCAGGTCCCAAACACCATGCCCCAGTCGCTCGCCGCGGCGCTCGAACTTGGTGATCGGCCGCTCGGCCGGGCGTGGCACGCACTTGCCGTCTTCGGCCAGGTTGCGGTAACCCGGCGCGACATTCATCACTTCCAGCATGTACTCGGCATACGGCTCCCAGTCGGTGGCCATGTGCAGGATGCCGCCGACCTTCAGCTTGCTGCGCACCAGCTCGGCGAAGGACGCCTGGACGATACGCCGCTTGTGGTGCCGGCTCTTGTGCCACGGATCGGGGAAAAACAGCATCAGGCGATCCAGGCTGTTATCGGCGATGCAGCGGTTGAGCACTTCGATCGCATCGCAATCGTAGACCCGTAGGTTGGTCAGGCCCTGGGTCAGCACGCCATTGAGCAGCGCGCCAACACCCGGACGGTGCACTTCCACACCGATGAAATCCTGCTCCGGCGCGGCCGCGGCCATTTCCAGCAGCGAGTGACCCATGCCGAAGCCGATTTCCAGGGAGCGTGGCGCGGAGCGGCCAAACACCTGATCGTAGTCCACCGGCGCATCGGCCAGCGGCAGCACGTACAGCGGCGCGCCCTGCTCCAGGCCGCGTTGCTGGCCTTCGGTCATGCGCCCGGCGCGCATCACGAAACTCTTGATGCGGCGGTGTTGGCGCTCGTCGCCGGTTTCCGGCTGGATTGGCGTGTCGTTTGATTCAGTCATCAATGGCTCTTACTTGATCAGACCATCCAGCGGCGAGGAGGCGCTGGCATAGAGTTTCTTCGGCATGCGGCCGGCGAGGTACGCCAGGCGGCCTGCCACGATGGCGTGCTTCATGGCCTCGGCCATCAGCACCGGTTGTTGCGCGTGGGCGATGGCCGAGTTCATCAGCACCGCTTCGCAGCCCAGCTCCATGGCGATGGTGGCGTCAGAAGCGGTGCCGACACCGGCATCCACCAGCACCGGAACCTTGGCTTCTTCGAGAATGATCTGCAGGTTGTACGGGTTGCAGATCCCCAGGCCAGTACCGATCAGGCCGGCCAGCGGCATGACCGCGATGCAGCCCATTTCCGCCAGCTGGCGGGCGATGATCGGGTCATCGCTGGTGTACACCATGACGTCGAAACCTTCCTTGACCAGCACTTCGGCGGCCTTGAGGGTTTCCAGCACGTTGGGGAACAGGGTCTTCTGGTCGGCCAGCACTTCCAGCTTCACCAGGTTGTGGCCGTCGAGCAGCTCACGGGCCAGGCGGCAGGTGCGCACAGCTTCGACCGCGTCATAGCAACCGGCGGTGTTCGGCAGGATGGTGTAGCGATCCGGCGGCAGGATATCCAGCAGGTTCGGCTCGCCCGGGTTCTGACCGATATTGGTCCGGCGCACGGCGACGGTGACGATCTCGGCCCCCGAGGCTTCGATGGCCAGGCGGGTTTCTTCCATGTCACGGTACTTGCCGGTACCTACCAGTAAGCGCGACTGGTAAGTACGACCGGCCAGGACGAAAGGCTTGTCGCTGCGAACGTTGCTCATCGGAAATCCTCTGTTGGGGTGAGGTTCTTGCAGAATGCGTGGGTGGGGCCAGCCGTGGCCCGGGTGGCTAGCCGCCGCCGATGGCGTGGACGACTTCGACCTGATCGCCCTCGTTGAGGATGGTCTCGGCGTGCTGGCTGCGCGGGACGATATCCAGGTTGAGTTCGACCGCGATCCGGCGTCCAGTCAGGTCCAGACGGGTCAGCAGGGTCGCAACGGTCTCGCCGTCGGGCAGTTCATAGGATTCGCCGTTCAACTGAATGCGCATGCCGGATGCCGCCATCATTTTTAGGGGCCAGCATTCTAGCCCGATCAGTCTGGCCGACCCAAGCCATTCGTCTCGAAATGGACCTGCCGGTCAGCTCAGCCGCCAGGCGGCAAGACCCAGGCACAGCCAGCCGATCAGGAAGGCCAGGCCGCCCAGCGGAGTGACGATGCCCAGCTTGCCGATACCGGTCAGGGTCAGCAGGTAGAGGCTGCCGGAAAACAGCAGGATGCCGAGGGCGAACGACGCGCCGGCCCAGCTCACCAGACGACCGGGAATCTGCGTGGCCAGCAGCGCCACGCCCAGCAGCGCCAGGGTGTGTACCAGCTGGTAAGTGACGCCGGTCTGGAAAATCGCCAGGTATTCGGCGCTCAGGCGGTTTTTCAGGCCATGGGCCGCAAAAGCCCCCAGGGCAACGCCGGTAAAGCCGAAAAAAGCGGCCAGCATCAGGAAGCCACGCAGCATGAGGAACTCCAGTCAGAATCAGCGAGCGGGCCTGTATAATGGCGCGCTCAACGGGTTCGGCCAAGCCATCTCTATGCTGCGTTTCTATTTCCGTCACCTCTCTAAAGCCCTGCTCTGGTTCGTCGCTGGTAGCGTCCTGCTGGTGTTGCTGTTCCGTGTCGTGCCGCCGCCCGGCACGGCGCTGATGGTCGAACGCAAGATCGAATCCTGGGTCGACGGCGAGCCTATCGACCTGCAACGCAGCTGGAGACCCTGGGACGAGATCTCCGACGACCTGAAGGTGGCGGTGATTGCCGGCGAAGACCAGAAATTCCCCGAGCACTGGGGCTTCGATATCGATGCGATCCAGGCCGCCTTCGCCCACAACGAACGCGGCGGTTCGATCCGTGGCGCCAGCACCCTGAGCCAGCAGGTGGCGAAGAACCTGTTCCTGTGGTCCGGACGCAGTTGGCTGCGCAAAGGCCTGGAGGCCTGGTTCACCGGGCTGATCGAGGTGTTCTGGCCCAAGCAACGGATTCTCGAGGTCTACCTCAACAGCGTCGAGTGGGACGAAGGCGTGTTTGGCGCCGAAGCCGCGGCGCAGCATCACTTCGGCGTCAGTGCGCGCTCGCTGTCGCGACAACAGGCCAGCCTGCTGGCCGCAGTCCTGCCCAATCCACGGGTGTGGAGCGCCAGCCATCCAAGCCCTTATGTGGCCCAGCGGGCCGGCTGGATTCGCCGGCAGATGAGCCAGCTGGGTGGGGACAGCTATCTGCTGGGGCTGAACGATTCGCGCAAGGCGTTGTGGGACCAGTGACAGCGGGGAGCTGATCGCGGGCAGACGCCCCGGCCCCACAAACAAAAACGCCCCGATCAAATCGGGGCGTTTTGCATGACGCGGCGGATTACGCGGAAATCGACAGCTTGAGCTTGTTCATCGCGCTCTTTTCCAGCTGACGGATACGCTCGGCCGAGACGTTGTACTTCTGCGCCAGGTCGTGCAGCGTGGCTTTTTCTTCCGCCAGCCAGCGCTGGTAGAGGATGTCACGACTGCGGTCGTCCAACACTTCCAGCGCCTCATGCAGGTTGCTGGTGGAGTTGTCGGTCCAGTCGGCGTCTTCCAGTTGGCGCGCCGGGTCGTAGCGGTGGTCTTCCAGGTAGTTGGCCGGCGATTGGAAGGCGCTGTCGTCGTCCGCTTCCGCGGCTGGGTCGAAGGCCATGTCATGGCCAGTCAGGCGGCTTTCCATCTCGCGCACTTCGCGCGGCTCGACACCGAGGCTTTCCGCCACACGGTGGACTTCTTCGTTGTTCAACCAGGCCAGGCGTTTCTTCTGGCTGCGCAGGTTGAAGAACAGCTTGCGCTGGGC
>NZ_JBNNVU010000088.1:0-23134 GCF_050280705.1 Pseudomonas sp. NPDC089530
ATACCCCATCCTTGAGCAGCCATTTGGCGATATGCACGGCGACCACTTCGCCGAGAATCAACCAGCTGGGCACCAGCTCCCGATCCGCCCGTTGCAGTTGAATGATCTGCGTGACCTTGCACTCGAAGGACACCGGGCTTTCGGCGACCCGCGGCACACCGATCACCTTCGAGGCCACGGGCGTCAGACCGGCCAGCTCGAACTCGTCGACCTCGGCCGGCACGCTCGCGCAGCTCTGGTTCATCTGCTCGGCCAGCGGGCGGGTGGCGAGGTTCCAGGCGAATTCGCCGGTCTGCTCGATGTTGTTCAGGCTGTCTTTGCGGCCGACGCTGGAGAACCCGATGATCGGCGGAATGTAGTTGAAGGCGTTGAAAAAACTGTAGGGCGCCAGGTTCAGCCGGCCTTGCAGGTCCTGGGAGGAAATCCAGCCGATCGGGCGCGGGCCGACGATGGCGTTGAACGGATCGTGGGGCAGACCGTGGCCCTGGGCGGGTTCGTAGTAATGAATGTCTTCAGGCATGACAGGCACTTGCGCGGATATAAAGAGGGAAGGCCGTCATAGTGCAAGCCATCGAAAACGAATGCCAGCGTTGCGGCGAGGGGTTTTTCCCGGGCCAGGAACAACTGAGCCCGGCCGAGGCCGGGCTGTGGGGGCTGTGAAGGTTTAGCCGATGGCGGCGGCAGTCCCGGTGCGGTCGAAACCGTCGGCGGCGATGGCGTCAGCGGTGCCGGTGTGATCGAAGCCGTCGGCAGCGACTGCGCCCGCGGTGCCGGTGTGGTCGAAGCCATCGGCAGCGACTGCGCCTGCGGTACCGGTGTGATCGAAGCCATCGGCAGCGACTGCGGCGGCGGTGCCGGTGCGATCGAAACCGTCGGAGGCCAGGCTGGCGGTGCTGCCGGACGTGAAGGTGGCCGAGCCGGTGCGGTCGTAGCCATCGGCGGCAAAGGTATTGGCAGCCAGTACGGACAGGGTCAGGGCGAGGATCAGTTTGCTTTTCATGGTGGTCACTCCAGGTTCGTTCAAGTGGTGTGCTGTGGGCGTGAAATGAATACTACGCCAGTTAATTTGATTAAAAAGCGCAAATAAACGCTTAAATAAATCGATTTATTCGATGTGTTTGACGCCAGAAATACCGGCACAGGGTCTTTTCCCGGCCTCCGCCATTCACGGCGCGTCGACATCGATTTCGATGGGGGCAGAATGCGGGCAGGGCATTAACCGATGATTAATCGCTCCGAGTCGCTAAAAAAACGCGATCAACGGTTTTTTCATTTGTCGCTTACCGATTTTTCACCGCCTACCCCTCAGCCTTCGCTCCGATTATCAGAAGTCCAAGACGGACCCCCTTCAAGCGAGCTCTGGAGCACTGCAACGAATGAACAAACTCCCTCAGATCACCCTGGCGTTCTGGGTCATGAAAATCTGCGCGACGACCCTGGGGGAAACCGCCGGCGATCTGCTGTCGATGACCCTGAACGTGGGGTACGCCATCAGCTCGATGATCCTGATCAGCGTGTTCCTGCTGACCCTGGTCACCCAGCTGTTTTCCAAGACCTACAACCCGGTGCTGTACTGGATCGTGATCCTCTCCACCAGCACCGCCGGCACCACCATGTCGGACTTCATGGACCGTACCCTGGAACTGGGCTACGCCACCGGCTCGATGATCCTGATCGCGATCCTGCTGGCGATCTTCGCGGTCTGGCGCCTGAGCGGCGACCCGCTCAACGTCAACAAGATCCAGACCCTGCGCGGCGAGATGTTCTATTGGATGGCGATCCTGTTTTCCAACACCCTGGGGACGGCCCTCGGCGATTACCTGGCGGACGATTCGGGGTTGGGCTTTGCCGGCGGGGCGCTGTTGATCGGCTCGACCATCGCCGTGGTGGTCTTGCTCAAGTACTTCACGAAGATCTCTTCGGTGCTGCTGTTCTGGGTGGCGTTCGTGCTGACCCGGCCGTTCGGTGCGACCCTGGGCGACTTCCTGACCAAGCCCCACGAGAAGGGCGGCCTGGACTTCGGCACCATCGGCTCGTCGGCGGTATTGGCGGGGATTCTGCTGGTGATGATCGTCGGGGCTTCGTACTACAAGAGCCGTGGCGAGCGGCAGGTGGCGGCGGAACTGGGCTGATGAGCTGAGCACCGCGTCGCGGCCATCGCGGGCAAGCCTAGCTCCTACAGGAACCTTGCAACGTCTGTAGGAGCGAGCGGGCGGCGATCCGACTTGCCCGCGAGACGGTTTACCTGACATACCCCAGCGCCAGGGCCTTGCACCCTGGCGCTTTGTTTCGGGCTGTCAGTCGGTCTCGATCCGCGAGTGTTTGCGGGTGTCTTTCATGGTGATGTAGACCAGCAGCGACACGGCGATGCAGGCGGTGACATACCAGTAGTAGCCGGTTTCCATGCCGATGCTCTTGAACCACAGGGCGATGTATTCGGCGGTGCCGCCGAAGATCGACACGGTCAGCGCGTACGGCAGGCCCACGCCCAGGGCGCGGATCTCGGTCGGGAACAGCTCGGCCTTGACCACAGCGTTGATCGAGGTATAGCCGCTGACGATGATCAGCGCCGCCATGATCAGGAAGAACGCGCCCCACCAGGTCTGGACGCTATGCAGGGTGCTGAGGATCGGCACGGTGAAGAGTGTGCCGAGGATGCCGAAGGCGATCAGGATCGGACGCCGGCCGATCTTGTCCGACAGCGCGCCGACCACCGGTTGCAGGCACATGAACAGGAACAGGGTCGCCGCCGAAATGGTGGTGGAGTCGGAGATGCTCATGCCGACGGTGTTCACCAGGTACTTCTGCATGTAGGTGGTGTAGGTGTAGAAGGCCAGGGTGCCGCCCATGGTCAGGCCGACCACGGTCATCAGTTCCTTCGGATGGCGCAGCAGGGTGCGCATCAGGCTCTCTTTCGGCTTTTCCTTCTTCTTGGTGAAGGACTCGGTCTCTTCCATGCCGCGACGCAGATACAGGGCCACGACCGCGCACAGCGCGCCGATGCCGAACGGAATCCGCCAGCCCCAGGATTGCAGCTGTTCGGTGGTCAATACGTTCTGCAGCACGATCAGTACCGCCAGGGCGATGAGCTGGCCGGAGATCAGGGTTACGTACTGGAAGCTGGAGAAGAAACCACGACGTTCCTTGGTCGCCATCTCGCTGAGATAAGTGGCCGAGGTGCCGTATTCGCCGCCCACCGACAGGCCCTGCATCAGGCGCGCCAGGACCAGCAGGATCGGTGCGCCGACGCCGATGGTTTCATAGCCGGGGGTCAGGGCGATGATCAGCGAGCCGAAGCACATCAGCAGCACCGAGGCCATCAAGGCGGCCTTGCGGCCCTTGCGGTCGGCGTAGAGCCCCATCAGCCAACCGCCGATCGGACGCATCAGGAAGCCCACGGCGAAGATCGCAGCGGTGTTCAGAAGCTGGGCGGTGGTATCGCCCTTGGGGAAGAAGACTTTGGCGAAGTACAGGGAGAAGGCGGCGTAGACGTACCAGTCGTACCACTCGACCATGTTGCCGACCGAGCCGCTGAAGATCGATTTCAGGCGACTGGCGGTGGTCTTTTCTTTGGCAGGCGCAGCTGCCGACCCAAGAGGCAGGGTTTGTGAGTTATCCATGACGGATCCTTCATTTAATTGTTTTTGTGGAGCGCGCCGAAACGCAGCCTGCCAGGGCTATAGCAGGAGCTGTGCCAGGAGCCGAAAGGCCCGGTTTAGAAGGGTTTGAAGAATTCGATAAGCGGAAATCCGCTTATTGGCGAAGGGTGGTGAGCGGAAAGTTGCCGATGGCGTCAGAAGGTGCGCCATCGCCCTTGAGCCTCACTCCTCCCCGAGAAACATCTCCCGCGCCAGCCCATGGCGCTGCATCTTTTCGTTGAAGGTGCGGCGCGGCAGTTGCAGCTCGTTGAGCACCGCCTTGATGTCGCCCTTGTGTCGGGTCAGCGCGGCGCGCAGGCACTGCGCCTCGAAGGCTTCCTGCTGCGCGGCCAGGGACTGGCCCGGCTCGATGGCTTCCGGTTCGGGCTCGCCCAGGCCGAGCACCTGGCGTTCGGCGACGTTGGCCAGCTCGCGCACGTTGCCCGGCCAGTCGTGGCTGAGCAGGCGGCTCAACTGCGGGCCGCTCAAGGGCGCGACGCTGCGGCCCAGGCGCTCGGCGGCGGCCTGGGCGAAGTGTTCGTAGAGCTGCGGAATGTCTTCGCGCCGGTCCCGCAGCGGCGGCAGGCGCAGTTGCGCGACGTTCAGGCGGTAAGCCAGGTCTTCGCGGAAACGCCCGGCCCGGGCTTCGTCCAGCAGGTCTGGCTTGGTCGCGGCCACGATCCGCAGGTCGACCTTGATGCTCTGGTTGGAGCCCAGGCGCTCAAGTTTCTGTTCCTGCAGCACCCGCAGCAATTTCACCTGCTGGGCCAGCGGCATGCTTTCGATTTCGTCGAGGAACAGGGTGCCGCCGTCGGCGTATTCCAGCTTGCCGATGCGTTTGCCCTGGGCGCCGGTGAAGGCGCCGCTTTCATGGCCGAACAGCTCGGCTTCGAACAGTTGCTCGGGGATCGCCGCGCAGTTCAGGGCGACAAAGGGTTTGTCGGCGCGCGGCCCGAAGTCGTGCAGGCAGCGGGCGACCAGTTCCTTGCCGCTGCCGGTCTCGCCGCGAATCAGCACGTTGACCGGCAGCGTGGCCAGGTCCACCACCTGGCGCCGCAGGGTCTGCAGGGCGCGGGACACCCCCAGCAGGGTGGAATCGATTTTCTCCCGGGCATCGGCCTGTTCGTGCAGGCGCCGGTTCTCCAGGACCAGGCCGCGCTTGTCCAGGGCCCGGCGCAGGCTGCTCAGCAGGGTTTGCGGGCTGAAGGGTTTTTCCAGGAAGTCGTAGGCGCCGTCGCGCATGGCCTCGACCGCCATCGGCACGTCGCCGTGGCCGGTGAGCAGGATCACCGGCAGGTCGGCGTCGCGCAGCTGGACCTGCTTGAGCAGTTCCAGGCCGCTCATGCCGGGCATGCGCACATCGCTGAGCAGCACCCCGGGAAAGTCCCGGGGCAGGCGGGCCAGGCAATCCTCGGCGCGGCTGAACAGCTGCACCTGGAAGCCCGACAGGCTCAGCCACTGTTCGACCGCGGTACGGATGCTGGCTTCGTCGTCCACCAGCAGCACCGAATTCAACATGAGATATGCGCCTCCAGGTCGATGGGCAGGCTCAGGCTGAAGATCGCCCCCTGGCCTTGATTGCCGGCGCTCAGGCGTCCGCCCAGTTCGTGGACGATAGCGTAGGACACCGCCAGGCCGAGGCCCAGGCCATCGCCCACTGGCTTGGTGGTGAAGAACGGATCGAAGACGTTCGGCAGGTGTTCTTCGGCGATGCCGCCGCCGCTGTCGATGACGCTCAGGCTCCACAGCTGCTGGTTGGCTTCGAGGCGGATCTCTAGCTGCCGGACGGGTTTGTCGTGCATGGCGTCCAGGGCGTTGCGCAGCAGGTTGATCAGCACCTGTTCCAGGCGAATGGCGTCGCCGCGAACCCAGGCCGGGCGGGTCAGTTGCAGCCGGGTGTCGACCTGTTCGTCGCGCAGCCGGGTGTCCAGCAGTTGCAGCGCCTGATCCACCACCGCCGCCAGGTCCAGGCGTTCGCGCAGGCCGCTGGGGCTCTTGCGGGCGAAGGTCTTCAGATGGCCGGTGAGGCTGGACATGCGGGTCAGCATATCGTCCAGGGGTTTCAGGGCCAGGTAGGCCTCTTCGATGCGCCCGTGATCGAGCAGCAGGCGCAGGGTCGCCAGTTGCATGCGTTGGGTGGTCAGCGGCTGGTTGATTTCGTGGGCCAGGGCCGCGGACATCTGCCCCAGGGCCGCCAGCTTGGCCGACTGCACCAGGCCGTCCTGGGCGGTGCGCAGGTCGCGGGTGCGTTCCTCCACCAGGCGTTCGAGCTCTTCGCGGCTGCGCTGGCGCAGCCGGGCCAGGCGCCAGCGCTGGTTGAGGAACAGCAGCAGGAACACCAGGGTCAGCCAGGCGCCGGCCGCGGCCAGGCCGGCATTGCGCTGGTCCTCGAAGGCGATCTGCGGGCGGCGCAGCAGGTGCAGGGTCCAGCCCTCACTGGCCAGGGGCAGGGATTCCCACAGGTAGTCGACGCTGCCGTCCGGCCCTTCGACCCGGGTCAGGGCGCTGCTGTCGTCAAAGCGCTGCAGCGGCCGGTGTTCGAGCGGGGTCAGCAATTGCTTGTCGTATTGCCGGGTGGTCTTGAGTTCGGTGCGGTCGCTGTCCGACAGCGGGCGCAACTGGCGATAACGCCAGCCGGGCTGGTTGGCGATGAACACGATACCCCGGGCATCGCTGACCAGCAGGGTGTCGCTGCCCTGGCTCCACTCGCGCTCCAGTTCGGGAAACTCCAGTTTCACCACCATGGCGCCGAGGAACTGTTCCTGCTCGCCCTTGACCGCGCTGGCCAGGAAATAGCCGGGAATGCCGCTGGTGACGCCCACGGCATAGAAGCGCCCGCTGCCCTGGCTGCGGGTCTGGCTGAAGTAGGGGCGAAAACCGTAGTTGTGACCGACGTAGCTGCTGGGCAGGCGCCAGTTGCTGGCGGCCACGGCCAGACCGGTGTGGTCCAGCAGTTCCAGGGTCGAGGAGTGGGCGGCGCCGTTGATCTGTTCCAGCTTGCGGTTGAGCGCGTCCTGTTGCTCCGGGCCGACCGGGCCCTTGAGCGCCGAGCGCAGTTCCGGGTCCAGGGCCAGCACGGCGGGCAGGGCGCGGTAACGCTCGATCAGGGTATGCAGGGAGTTGGCATACAGCGCCAGTTGTTCGTTGGCGCGGGCGGCATCGTCCTGCAGCGCCTGGCGTTCGGCATGGCGCATGGCGAGGGTCGCGCTGACCAGGGTGCCGGCGACGATCACCAGGGTATAGAAGGCCAAGCGCAGCGGGCGTGATATCTGGACCATGAGTCAGGAGGCAGGCTGAAGGGGCAGGCACGATAACATGCCAGCCCGGTGCTTCGTTGATCGTGGACAGTGCTTGCCCGAGCGGGCATGAAAAAGGCGGCGCGCTCATCGAGCAACGCCGCCTTGGGTGACCGTCGAAGCGCTTACTGCACTTCTACCGCCAGGCTTTCACTGATCTTTTGCTGCCAGATGGCAGGACCGGTGATGTGCACCGACTCACCTTTGCTGTCGACCGCGACAGTGACCGGCATGTCTTTGACTTCGAACTCGTAGATCGCTTCCATACCCAGTTCGGCAAAGGCCAGGACCTTGGACTTCTTGATCGCCTGGGCCACCAGGTAGGCAGCGCCGCCAACGGCCATCAGGTACACGGCCTTGCTGTCCTTGATCGCGTCGATCGCGGTCGGGCCGCGCTCGGACTTGCCGATCATGCCCAACAGGCCAGTCTGCTCGAGGATCTGCCGGGTGAACTTGTCCATGCGCGTGGCGGTGGTCGGACCGGCCGGGCCCACCACTTCGTCACCCACCGGGTCGACCGGGCCGACGTAGTAGATGAAGCGACCCTTGAGGTCAACCGGCAGGGTTTCGCCCTTGTTCAGCATCTCGACCATGCGCTTGTGCGCGGCGTCGCGGCCGGTGAGCATCTTGCCGTTGAGCAGCACGGTTTCGCCCGGCTTCCAGCTCTGCACTTCTTCCGGGGTCAGGGTGTCGAGGTTGACGCGACGGGCCGACGGGCCGGCTTCCCAGACGATTTCCGGGTAGGCGTCCAGCGGTGGCGCTTCCAGGGCCGCAGGGCCCGAGCCGTCGAGCACGAAGTGCGCGTGACGGGTGGCGGCGCAGTTCGGGATCATGCACACCGGCAGGGACGCGGCGTGGGTCGGGTAGTCCATGATCTTCACGTCGAGCACGGTGGTCAGGCCGCCCAGGCCCTGGGCGCCGATGCCCAGCTGGTTGACCTTTTCGAACAGCTCCAGGCGCATCTCTTCGATCTTGTTCTGCGGACCGCGTGCCTTCAGCTCGTGGATGTCGATGGATTCCATCAACACTTCCTTGGCCATCACCGCGGCTTTCTCGGCGGTGCCGCCGATGCCGATGCCCAGCATACCCGGTGGGCACCAGCCGGCGCCCATGGTCGGAACGGTCTTCAGGACCCAGTCGACGATCGAGTCGGATGGGTTGAGCATGGCCATCTTCGACTTGTTCTCGGAGCCGCCGCCCTTGGCCGCCACGTCCACTTCCACGGTGTTGCCCGGGACGATGGAGTAGTGGATGACCGCCGGGGTGTTGTCCTTGGTGTTCTTGCGCGCACCCGCCGGGTCGGCGAGGATCGAGGCCCGCAGGACGTTTTCCGGCAGGTTGTAAGCGCGACGCACGCCTTCGTTGATCATGTCGTCCAGGCTCATGGTGGCGCCGTCCCAGCGCACGTCCATGCCCACGCGGACGAATACGGTGACGATACCGGTGTCCTGGCAGATCGGGCGGTGGCCGGTGGCGCACATGCGCGAGTTGATCAGGATCTGCGCCATGGAGTCACGGGCCGCTGGCGATTCTTCGCGCAGGTAGGCTTCGTGCATCGCCTGGATGAAGTCCACGGGGTGGTAATAGGAAATGAATTGCAGGGCGTCGGCAACGCTCTGAATCAGGTCGTCTTGCTTGATCACGGTCATGAGTCGCGCTCCTCTAAAAGACGGGAACATTTAATAAGGTGCTTGCAGCTTGGGTGCATCGGTCGGTTGCAAACACCTTCAAGGCACGCCGGACACACTGGCGCGACGCTAAAAAGGCGCGGCAGTATACCGCGCCTCGGTGCCAGGCACACCCGCCGACAGTCAAACCAAAGTCGCATGCCACCAAGGCCCTTGTCGGGGATGCCGCGAGGCACTATGTCGGGCGATGCCTGGGGCTGGCCGGGCTAAAATGAGATAGTTATTTTTTGGCGACCCCACTAAAGTGGCAAGTGGCCTGTAGGGTAGGAAACTCTTTAAAGCCCCCTTTCGCATGGTGAGTCAACGATTGACCCATAACGCTATCCAGAGTCTGTTACTCAAGCGCTTCGTCCTTGCGGCCGGTACCTATGGGCTGGCGTTGCTGCTGCTCTGGGTGGCCATTTTCAGTGGCTACTATTCGGCGTCGGTGAGTTCGGCGCTGGTGGAGACCGCGCTGGTGGTACTGAGCCAGGCGGCGCTGCTCTGGCTGTTCCTGTCCGGGCGCAACCTGCGCTTTCGCGACCCGAGCCTGACCGAGATCCAGATACTCCTGGGCATCGGCTGGCAGACCTGGCTGCTGGGGCACCTCGATACGGCGCGCGGGACCTTCCTGGTGTTTTACCTGCTGACGCTGCTGTTCGGCCTGTTCCATCTGCCGCGCCGGGCCTTCGTGCGCTGCGCCCTGTTCATCTTCATCGGTTTTTCCGGGCTCACGCTGTGGGACGGTTTCCACTTCCAACTGGCCGACCCGATGCTTGCCGCGCTGCAGGTGTGCGTGCTGTTCGCGGTGCTGGCCTGGCTGTGTCTGTATGCCAGCTATGTGCAGGCTTCCCGGCAGCGCATGCGGCAACGGCGCTTCGCCTTGCAGGCGCACCAGGACACCTTGCGCGGCATGATGCGACAGTTGGAAGACCTGGTCGCCACCGACGAGTTGACCGGCCTGTACAATCGTCGGCATTTCCTGCGCCTGGCTTCCCGCGAGTTGCAGGTGATGAGCCTGGGGCAGATGCATGGCCTGGCGCTGATCGACCTCGATCACTTCAAGCGGATCAACGACGTGCACGGCCATGCCGCGGGGGATCAGGTGCTGCAGGCTTTCGCCGCCGTGGCCAGCGCCTGCTTGCGCGAGGGCGATGTATTGGCCCGCTACGGCGGTGAGGAATTTGTCATGTTGTTGCCCGACTGCGATCCCGAACGCCTGACCACCTGCTGCGAGCGGCTGCGGATGGCCTTCATGGACGCCCAGTTGATCGGGGTCGAGGTGCCCGGCCTGAGCCTGTCGGTGGGGATGACCCTGGTGGAACTGGGCGACGACCTGGACGACGCCCTGCAGCGCGCCGACCAGGCCCTGTACCGGGCCAAGCGCGACGGCCGCAACCGCTGCGCCGCGGCCTGGGAAAACATCGATGCCTGAGCTGCGGGTCGGGGAGCGGCAGTGGTCGGTGGCCGCCGGCAGCAATCTGCTCGATGCGCTGAATCAGGCCGGCGTGGCGGTGCCCTACAGTTGCCGCGCCGGCAGCTGTCACGCCTGTCTGGTGCACTGCGTCGAGGGGCTACCCAGCGACAGCCGGCCCGATGCCCTCGCCGACGAGCAGCGCCAGCGCGGCTGGCGGCTGGCCTGTCAGTGCCAGGTGGTGGAAGACCTGCGGGTGGAAACCTACGACCCGCGGCGCGATGGCGCGCCGGCCGAGGTGGTGGGCGTGGACTGGCTGTCGGCCACGGTGCTGCGCCTGCGGTTGCGGCCGGAGCGCAACCTGCGTTATCAGGCCGGCCAGCATCTGGTGTTGTGGACGGCCTCCGGCGTGGCGCGTCCGTACTCGCTGGCGAGCCTGCCCGGCGAAGATCGATTCCTGGAGTTCCACCTCGATTGTCGCCGGCCCGGCGAGTTCAGTGACGCAGCGCGCCAGCTCAAGCCCGGCGATCCGTTGCGCCTGGGCGAGCTGCGCGGCGGGGCGTTGCACTACGACCCGGATTGGCAGGCCCGGCCGCTGTGGCTGCTGGCGGCGGGCACCGGGCTGGCGCCGTTGTTCGGCATCCTGCGCGAGGCCTTGCGCCAGGAGCATCAGGGCGCCATCCGGGTCATTCACCTGGCCCATGACGCCAGCGAGCATTACCTGGCCAAGCCTTTGGCGGCGCTGGCGTCAGGGCGCGCCAACCTCAGCGTCGAGCTGTGGACCACGACCGAGCTGCCAGCGGCTTTGGCGCAACTGCGGCTTGTTTCGCGGCAAACCCAGGCCTTACTCTGCGGGCACCCCGACAACGTCGAGGCTTTCGCCCGACGCCTGTACCTGGCGGGGCTGCCGCGCAATCAACTGCTGGCCGATGTCTTCCTGCCCCGTGGTTGAGCGCTGATCCGTCCTGAGCGAGACCCCCATGACCGACACCATCCTGATTGAGCGCGAAGGCGGGCTGCTGACCCTGCGCCTGAACCGTCCGGACAAGAAAAACGCCCTGACCCGCGCCATGTACCGCCAGCTGAGCGAAGGCCTGCGCCAGGCCGACAGCGATCCCGAGATCCGCGCGGTCCTGCTCTGCGGCAGCAGCGACTGCTTCACCGCCGGCAACGATATCGCCGACTTTCTCCAGCAGCCGCCCACCGGGCTCGACAGCCCTCCGTTCCAGTTCATGCTCAGCCTGCTGGAATGCCGCAAGCCGGTGGTCGCCGCGGTGGCCGGGCCGGCCGTGGGGATCGGCACCACGCTGCTGTTGCATTGCGATCTGGTGTACGTCAGCCGCGATGCCCGCTTGCGCATGCCGTTCGTCAATCTCGGCCTGTGTCCCGAATTCGGTTCCAGCCTGATCCTGCCGCGTTTGGTCGGGCCGGCCAGGGCGGCCGAGCTGTTACTGCTGGGCGAAGGATTCAGCGGCGAGCAGGCGGAGCAATGGGGCATCGCCAACCTGGCGCTGGCCGATGGCGCGGCCACCCTGGCCAAGGCCCGGGAGATGGCGCTGCGTTTCGAGAAGCTGGCGCCGCAGGCGGTGCAAAGCAGCAAGCAGCTGATGCGGGCGCCGGATCGGGAGCAACTGCGCAAGGTGATCGAGGAGGAGGGCGCGCTGTTCACCCAGCGCCTGCATTCTCCGGAAGCCCTCGCCGCCCTGTCGGGCTTTTTCGCCAAGTCCTGAAATCAGGACCGCTCCTGTAGTCGCTGCCGCAGGCTGCGATCGACCCCGAAGGGCGCGCGGGGGCTTGAGATCGCTGAGGGCCTGCGGCCCTATCGCAGCCTCGCGGTGCTTGGCAGCGGCTACAGGTTCGTGAGTTCCATAAATGTGCTCCCATGAAAAAGCCCCGCAGTGTTCGCTGCGGGGCTTTTTCAGTGCTGGGTCAGGGGACTCAGACCATCGGGTCGCCAACGTGCAGGATCTTCATGCCGTTGGTGCCGCCGGTGGTGTGGTAGCTGTCGCCCTTGGTCAGGATCACCCAGTCGCCTTTTTCCACTACGCCGCGCTTGACCAGCTCGTCGATAGCCTTCTGGCTGACTTCGCTGGGCGGCAGGGACGCCGGGTCGAACGGGATGGTGTACACGCCACGGAACATCGCCGTGCGAGCCTGGGCTTCGCGGTGCGGGGTGAACGCGTAGATCGGCACCGAGGAACGGATACGCGACATGATCAGCGGGGTGTAGCCACTTTCGGTCAGGGCGATGATCGCCTTCACGCCCGGGAAGTGGTTCGCGGTGTACATGGTGGCCAGGGCGATGCTTTCGTCGCAGCGTTCGAAGGTCTTGCCGATGCGATGGCTGGACGTCTTGCTGGTCGGGTGCTTTTCCGCACCGATGCAGATACGCGCCATGGCTTGCACCGCTTCGAGCGGATAGGCGCCAGCGGCGGATTCGGCCGAAAGCATCACGGCGTCGGTGTAGTCGAGCACGGCGTTGGCCACGTCGGACACTTCGGCGCGGGTCGGCATCGGGTTCTGGATCATCGACTCCATCATCTGGGTCGCCACGATCACCGCCTTGTTGTGGCGGCGGGCGTGCAGGATGATTTTCTTCTGGATGCCCACCAGCTCGGCGTCGCCGATTTCCACGCCCAGGTCGCCACGGGCCACCATCACCGCGTCGGAAGCCTGGATCAGGTCGTCCAGGGTTTCGTCGTCGGCCACGGCTTCGGCGCGCTCGATCTTGGCCACCAGCCAGGCGGTACCGCCGGCCTCGTCGCGCAGTTGACGGGCGTATTGCATGTCGGCGGCGTCACGGGGGAAGGACACGGCCAGGTAGTCCAGGTCCATCTCGGCGGCCAGCTTGATGTCGGCCTTGTCCTTCTCGGTCAGGGCCGGTGCGGTCAGGCCACCACCGCGACGGTTGATGCCCTTGTGGTCCGACAGCGGGCCGCCGATGGTCACCACGCAATTGAGTTCGGTACTGGTGGCGGTCTCGACGCGCATCACCACGCGGCCGTCGTCGAGCAGCAGCTCGTCGCCCACGCCGCAGTCCTTGACCAGGTCCGGGTAGTCGATGCCGACGATGTCCTGGGTACCTTCGGTCAGCGGGTGGCTGGTGGAGAAGGTGAACTTGTCACCGATCTTCAGCTCGATGCGCTTGTTGGCGAATTTGGCGATACGGATCTTCGGGCCTTGCAGGTCACCCAGCAGTGCGACGAAGCGGCCATGCTTGGCGGCCAGGTCACGTACCAGCTTGGCGCGAGCCTTGTGCTCGTCGGGGGTGCCGTGGGAGAAGTTCAGGCGGGCGACGTCCAGGCCAGCCAGAATCAGCTGTTCGAGAACTTCCGGCGAGTTACTGGCCGGGCCTAGGGTAGCGACGATTTTGGTACGACGGACGGACATGCAAAGACTCCTGAGTTCAAGCGCAACGAGAGGCTACTATGGTCCGCAGCTGTAGTCATTGTTCGTTTGCACTACTTATTCGTTTGTTTCTTTAAACGAACATTCCTGAAGATTTTCCAACGCGGGTCGATAACCTGCCCAAGACAGGAGAACCCCCATGCGATTCGTGCTCATTGCTGCCCTGGCCGTCAGTGTTGTCGGCTGTACCCGCTGGTCGATGGACCATCATCTGAACACCGCCTACCGCGCCTACGACGCCGGCAACTGCGAACGGGTGATGCTCGAACTGAGCCAGGTCGATCGCACGAGCCGCTCGCGTCGTTACATCCAGCCCGAGGTTTCGATGCTGCGCGGCCAGTGCCTGGAACGGCAGAAGCTGTTCCTCGATGCGGCGCAGACCTACCAGTTCATCATTACCGAACACCCCAACAGCGAATACGCCTACCGCGCCCGCGCCCGCCTGGAAACCCTGCAGCAACTGGGTCACTACCCTGCGCGCGGCACCGCCCAGGCCCGTCCGGCCGCGTTGTAACGATATTCGTCATGTCATCGCGGGGCCCGAGCGAGCCTAGGGCTTGTATCTGGCCCCCCGTTTTAGAGTATCGTTTCTAAAATGGGCCGCTCGGGGTGCACAGCCTCGGCGCGACGATGCAGAACGATCTTCTTATAGCGATGCACGACATGTTCACTGACCGGCGGATCGAACGGCACCAGTTGCCGGTTTTTTTGAAGGTGCTCAATCGGCTCACCGATCAACCGATCGGCTACCTGGGCAATCTCTCCGAAGACGGGCTGATGCTGATCAGCCAGTTGCCGATGCTGGTCGGTGCCAATTTCGAGCTGCGCCTGACGGCCCCCGGTCCCGACGGCCACCTGCAGACCGTCGACATCACTGCCTCCTGCCGCTGGTGTCATGAAGATGCCACGCCCCATCATTACGACGCCGGCTTCGTGCTGCTGCGTTCTCCTCCTCCCGAATACCGCGAGCTGGTGACGGCCCTGCGCAGCTACTTCAGTTTTCGCCCGGTGCAGACCTCCGCCTGAGCCTTACAGCGTCCCGGCCTTTTTCCAGTTGAGGTAACGGGTCACCAGTTCCGCCCCCAGTTCACCCGGTCGCACATCGAGCAGGGCGATGCCCTGGGCGTTCAGGCGCTCATGCAGGTCGGCGCGGGCATTCAGGTAATTGACGGTGCCGCAGTAGGCCAGGGCGTCGGACAGGTTGTGCACGGGCGCCTGGCGCAGTTGGTCGAGGACTTCCTCGCGCAGGCTGGCCACCAGGACCCGGTGTTGGCGGCCCAGGCGCTTGACCGCGGTCAGCAGCTCCTCGTCGTCCTCATCCCGCAGGTTGGTGACCAGCACCACCAGCGCCCGGCGTTTCTGCCGGGCCAGCAACTGGCTGGCGGCGGCCTGGAAGTCGGCGCTGCGCTGGCTGCTGTCCAGGTCGTAGACGCTGTTGAGCAAGGCGCTCAACTGCTCCGCGCCCTTGACCGGCGTCAGGTAGCGCTGGCGCTCGCCGGCAAAGGTGCACAGCCCCACCGCGTCGCCCTGGCGCAAGGCGACATAGCTGAGCAGCAGGCAGGCATTGAGCGCGTGGTCGAAGTGCGCCAGTTCTCCGTCCTGGCTGCGCATGCGCCGGCCGCAGTCGAGCAGGAAGACGATCTGCTGGTCGCGCTCGTCCTGGTACTCGCGGGCAATCGGCGTGCGTTGCCGGGCGGTGGCTTTCCAGTCGATCTGCCGCAGGCTGTCGCCTTCGCGAAATTCACGCAATTGATTGAACTCCAGGCCCAGGCCGCGACGGGGCTGTTGCCGCACGCCGAGCTGGTTCAGCCAGCTGTCGACCCCCAGCAGCCGGGCGCCATAGAGGCGGGCGAAATCCGGGTAGACGCGGGTGCTGTCGCGCAGTTGCAGCAACCGGCGGGCCGACCACAGGCCCAGCGGACTGGGCAGGCTGACCTCGCAGCAGGCGAAGTTGAAATGGCCGCGCTTGAGCGGACGTACCCGATAGCCCGTTTGCCGCAGTTGGCCGGGTTCCAGGTCCAGCGGCTGCGGCAGGTGTTCGAAGTCCAGGCCGTCCGGCACGTGATCGAACAGTTCCAGGGTCAAGGGCTGGGCAAAGTCATGACGCACCTCGATCCGCACTTCGCTCCAGCGACCCAGAGGCAGGCTGCCGGGCAGCAGACGCTGCAGCCGCGGCGAAGGCAGGCGCCTGAGCCGGAAGGCGTCGAGCACGGCCAGCAGCGCCAGGGCCAGGAGCAGGCCCCAGGCAACGGCTTGCAGGCTGGCCGCGACCGCCATGCCCAAGGCGCGTGCGGCGCCGAGCAGCACGTCCAGCGCCAGCAGTACGCCGAGCCAGCCGAGAAACAGGCGTGAGGGTTTCATCGCTTCAGCGGGCTCCCAGTCACGAAGCTCATAGTCGCGGTGCCGGTACTTGATCGAGCAGTTGCTTGAGCACGTGCTCCACCGACAATCCTTCGATATCCAGTTCCGGGGCGATCCGCACGCGATGGCGCAGCACGGCCAGGGCGCAGCCCTTGATGTCATCCGGAATGACGAACTCGCCGCCGCGCAGCAAGGCCCGGGCCCGCGCCCCGCGGACCAGGGCGATGGACGCCCGCGGCCCGGCGCCGAGGGTCAGCCCCGGCCAACTGCGGGTAGCCCGGGCCAGGCGGACGGCGTAGTCGAGCACCTGTTCGTCCAGCGGCAGGTCGCTGGCGATCCGCTGCAGGGCCAGTACGTCCTTGGCCTGCAGCAGGGTGCGCAGCGGCTGTACGTCGAGCATGTCGGCCCGGGGCGAGCGGGTGACCTGGCGGACCATGTTCACTTCCTCGTCGCTGTCCGGGTAATCCATGCGCAGCTTGAGCATGAAACGGTCCAGTTCGGCTTCCGGCAGCGGGTAGGTGCCTTCCTGTTCGATCGGGTTCTGCGTGGCCAGGACCATGAATGGCTGGGCGATCGGCAGGGCCCGGCCCTCGAGGGTGACCTGGCGTTCCTGCATGGCTTCGAGCAGCGCGGCCTGGGTCTTGGCCGGCGCGCGGTTGATCTCGTCGGCCAGCAGCAGGTGGGTGAACAGCGGGCCCTTGCGCAGCTTGAACTGCTCGGTCTGCAGGTCGTAGACCGCATGCCCGGTGACGTCGCTGGGCATCAGGTCGGGGGTGAACTGGATGCGTGCGAACTCGCCGCCGAAGCAGCGGGCCAGGGCGCGCACCAGCAAGGTCTTGCCCAGTCCGGGCACGCCTTCGAGCAGCACGTGGCCGCCGGCGATCAGGGCGGTGAGCACGTCGTCGATCACCGCCTCCTGACCGATCACGGCCTTCTGCAATTCGTGGCGCAGCGCCTGGGCCAGCTGGCTGGCGCGCTGGCGTTGCTGCACGGCATGGGCGTGGGCATGACCGGGCTCTGCGGTGGGAAGCGGTTCGGCGGGAAGGTCGCTCATAGGGCATTCCTGAGAGTTTGCAGGTGGGTGACCAGGCGGCTGAAGTCGGCGCTGGAAAGGCGCTGTGTCGACTGCGCAGCCAAGGCCTGGTTGATGATGCTGTCCGGTTGTTGGGTGAGGCGGGCGAGGACCTGCCCTTGTTCGGCGGCGCTGAGGCGTTCGAAGCCGGGGTGGCGATGCTGGGCGCGGCGCAGGATGTCCTGCCGCAAGCTGTGCAGCAGCCCTTGCTGGCCGGTGTGGCGCAACAGGAAGTGGGCGCTGGCTTGCAGGTGCTCGCGCAGCTGGCGCCGGGCCTTGGGCGTGGGTGCCTGCATGGGGCCGTGGCGCATCCCGACATGCCAGAGCCACAGGCCGAGCAGCGCCGCCAGGGCCACCAGCGCCTGGGGGAAATATTCCAGCAACAGGCTCCAGAGGCTGTCGTGATCGATGTCGAACAGCAGGGTGACGTCGCTGTCGGCGCTCAGGTACCAGAGCAGCCAGGCGTTGTCGTACTTGCCGATGAGCGGGGTCTTCCAGAGGTCGGCATCGGTGAGCACGGTGATGGAGCCCTGGCCGTAGCTCAGCTGCATCATATGGGTGGCCTGGGCACTGTTGGCCCAGGACTGGGCGAGGTTGTCCGGGTCTTCCAGGTGAAAGTCCGTGTCGAAACCGACATAGGCCGGGGCGTCTTCGTCTTCCAGGTAGAGCTTGGTCAGTTGCGGGTAGGGCTCCTTGGCGGCCCCGGGCGCGGGGGCTTTCAGGTCCTTGCTGCGCAACTGGCGCAGGTGCAGGCGATCGAGCAGCAGGTCGCCGCTGCGCCCGGCCTCTTCATTCCACAGCGCTTCGGCGACGAACAGCAGGCGCCCGCCGGCCCGGGCCCAGTCCAGCAGTTGCTCGACCTGCTGCGGCGTCATGTCCGAGCGCTCGCCCAGCAGTAACAGGCTGTGTTGTTCCGGCTTGAGGGTCGCCAGCACTTCCAGGCCGTTGGCGTGATGCACCTGCAAGCCACGCTGGCGGAGGAACATTTCCGCCGCCAGGTAAGGGTTGGCGCGGGCCTGGGGGGAGGGGCCGTGGTCGATGGTTTCCTCATAGGGCGTGGCGTTGAGGTAGAGGTACAGCAGCACGCCGCCGAGCAGGCCGGTCACCAGCAGCGCGAGCAACGGCAACAGGCGCCGGTTCACCGGGCGGCTCCCGGGCCGAACAGGGCCCGCCAGCCTGCGCACAATTCCTGCTGCAACTGCGCCGGGGGCAGGCGATGACCGTAGGCCAGGTTCTGCCAGTGCAGGGTCAGGCTGCTGCTGAATGCCTGTAGCTGCGGCTGCTGCAAACCCTTGACTTGCTCGAGGACCTGGCCTTCGGTATCCGCCGGCGTCAGTGGCAATCGGAAGTCATGCAGGAGCCGGCTCAACAGGGCGCGGTACAACAGCCCCAGGGCTTCGCGTGGCTGCTGCGGCCAGAGCGCCTCGGCCGCAGCGGCGACATCCTCGGGCAAGGCGTCGGGGCTGAGGTCGAGGCCGAACAGCCGTTCTGGCGCCGAGCGTGCGGGGCCCTTGCCCGACAGTGGTCGGAGCCCGGCAAAGGCCCGCAGCCAGTGGCGATGACGCCACACCAGCAAGGCCAGGGCGCCCAGCAGCAGGGCCCAGAGCAGAATCTGCAGGGCCTTGGCCATGGCGCCGAAGACGCTGCCGTCCAGCAGCTCGGTGAGTGCCTTGAGCCAAGCCGGCGGGCTGGATTCTGCGGGGCTCTGCGGGTTGTCCTCGGCGAACCGGTAGCGGGTCACGGTCTGCGGGTTCTTGAAGGGCGGCTGGGCAAGGATCTGCTCGATGCCGGTTTTCGCCGCCTGGCTGGTCAGCGGCTGTTCCAGCAGGCGTGGGCTGTCGGGGCCGCCGGCCGGTTTGTCGGCCCAGGCCTCGGGCGCCAGGGGCAGCAGGCTCAGGCCGCCGAGGATCAGCAGCAGCGCCACGCCGCTCAAGCGTTGGCGCAGGCGACGCAGCACCAGCTCGATATCCCAGGCCTCCAGCAGGGTGCGGCGATTGAGGTAAAGGCTGAAGCCGCAGGCGACATACACCGGTTCCCAGATAATCAGGACCAGGGCATAGAAGGCATTGGTCAGGTGTTCGAGCCAGCGCCAGTCCTGCTCGGTGGCGGCGATCAGGGTCTGCCAGTCCCAGTCCAGCTCGATCTGCTGCGGTAGCAGCAGGTAGAACAGCGCCAGCAGGCCGATCCACAGGATGCCTTCCAGGTGCACGCCGATCAGGGTCAGCCAGTGGGCGGCGCTGGCGTTGCGTTGTTGCAGCACCCGCACGCGTTGCTGGCGCGCCTCGCCGTTCAGGCCCTCGAGCTGGGTCACCGGCAGCAGAAAGCTGCGGCTCAGGCTCAGGCGCCGCCAGGTCAGGCTGGCCAGCAGTTGCGGCTTGAGCAGTCGCGGCCATTGGCCCAGGGCCTGGCGCAAGGTCGGGGTTTCGCCGAACAGGGCCTTGGCGAGGATGTACAGCGGCAGCCGTTCGAACGCCGGCTTGAGCCACCAGAACAGCAACAGGGCAACGCTCGGCGATTCCCAGAACAGCAGGCTGAGCAGGGCGAATACCGGCAGGGTGATCAGCGCCCAGCTGGTCATCAGCAGGCGCCGGTGCCGCTGGCTCAGCAGGATACCCAGGTCCATGGCTTCCCAGGTGCTGCGCGGGCGGATGACCACGCTGGCTTCACTCAGGCGCATGACGGCGCCCCGCGCATGTCAGGTAGGCCAGGACCAGCAGCCAGCAGGCGCCGCCGACCAGGTATTTGAGCCAGGCCGCGGGCCAGGTCAGGGACGACCAGTAGGCTTCGACAAACGCGGCGATCAGCAGGAACAGGATCACCCCGCCGATCAATTGCACGCTGGTGCGCGCCGCCAGCATCAAGGCTTCGCCACGGGGCAGGCGCCCGGGGGCGATCAGCGCCCAGCCCATTTTCAGCCCCGCCGCGCCGGCCAGGACGATGGAGTTGAGCTCGAAGGCGCTGTGGCCGATGACAAACGACCAGAAGGTGGTGCCATAGCCGATCTGGGTCAGGTGGCCGGCCACCGCGCCGATCGTCAGGCCGTTGAAAAACAGGAAGAACAGGCTCCCCAGGCCGAACAGCAGGCCGCTGGCAAAGGTCTGAAACGCGATGCCGATGTTGTTCATGATGTAGTAGCCGAACATCATCCAGTCTTCGCCGGCGGCGCGGTTGGCAAGCCGGCCCAGTCTGCTGGCTTGCGGGTCGTAGAGGCTTTGCATCTCGGCCACCCGTTGCGGGCTGATCACGCTGTAGATCAGTTCGGGGACCAGGTACACCAGCAGGCCGATACCCAGCAGGCTGCCGAAGAACACCAGGCCGGCGGCCAGGACGAAGCGCCATTGCTCGCGCACCAACCGCGGGAAACCAGCGAGGATGAACCCCAGGATCCGGGCGCCCAGCGGGCTGCGTTGGCGATACAGCTGCTGGTGGCCACGCAGGGCCAGTTGTTGCAGAGGGTCGACCAGGAAACTGCTGTAGCCGCGCTCCTGGGCCAGGGCCAGGTGCTGGCACAGGCGGCGGTAGTCCTCGGGGAAGCGGGCGCAGGTTTCGGCTGTGGCCTGGCCACGTTCCAGTTGTTCGAGTTGTTTGCGCAGACGCTGCCACAGGACTCGATGACGGTTTTCGAACAGGCTCTGTTTCATGTCGGCCCCAACAGCCCGCGGGCGATGCCATTGAGTTCGGTGCTGGCCTGGGCGGGGCTGACCTTGAGGGGCTCGGCGAGCAGGCTGGCCAGTTCCTCGACCCGCTGCGCGGACAGTTGTTCCTGGCGTTCGGCGAAGCTGAGGATGGCGCGCTGTTCCGCCAGGCTCAGGGCGAAGGCGACGGTTCTGGGGGGCACTGCCGGCAGGCTCGGGCGCGTTACCGGTTGCTCGCGGTAGATCACCAGCGTGCCGGCGGCCAGGTCGCCGAGGCGCTTGAAGGTTGGGTGGTGCAGGCAACTGATGGCGCCGAGGCAATAACCGAACGGCAGCATGTCGACAAAACGCAGCAGGTTGCGGGTCAGGGACGGCCCCCAGCCGATGGGCGTGCCATCGTCCTGGACGACCCTGAGCCCCATCAGGCGTTTGCCGGGCGAGCAGCCCTGGTTCAGGACCTCGAACAGCACCATGTACCACCAGCTCACCAGAAACAGCAGGATCGAGCCCAGGCCCATGCCGAGCTGTCCGAGAAAGCCCAGGACAATGAACAGTACGCCGAGGATCAGGCCGCGAAATCCCAGGTCGATGGCGAAGGCCAGGGCGCGCGACATCAGCCCCGCCGGCCGCAGCGGCAGGTCGATGCCTTCGGGCGTTTCGACCTGATAGCGGGTATCCAGTGGCGGGGGCAGTGCTTTCCCTGGCAGTGCTGTCGTCTCGAGCATGGGCAACTTGATCGCTGGCCTGGTTGAGAAGGGTGACTCGCCTGATGCTAGCAGTGTCGGAGGGGCGAACGACATCCCTGACTGTGCCGCGTGACATGTGTCGTGACTCCTGGTTCGCGAGAAGGCTGGTCGCGGCCGGTGCCTAGCGCCTAGACTTTGCCGGTCTTTTGTTCAGGAACAGCCCGTGACTTCCATCTTCTGGTACGACTACGAAACCACCGGCATCAACCCGCGCTGCGATCGGCCGCTGCAGGTGGCAGGGATTCGCACCGACTTCGAACTCAACGAGATCGGCGAGCCGGTCAATCTGTATTGCCAGCCCGGCGACGACATCCTGCCCCATCCGGCGGCCTGCATGATCACCGGCATCACCCCGGGCCAACTGGCCGAGCGGGGGCTCAGCGAAGCCGATTTCATGACCCGGGTGCACGCCCAGCTGGCGGCGCCGGGCACCTGTGGCGCGGGCTACAACACCCTGCGTTTCGACGACGAGATGACCCGCTACAGCCTGTACCGGAATTTCTTCGACCCTTACGCCCGGGAGTGGCAAGGCGGCAACAGCCGCTGGGACCTGATCGATGTGGTGCGTACCGCCTATGCCTTGCGCCCGGAAGGGATGGTCTGGCCGCGGGATGAAGAAGGGCGGGTGAGCCTGAAGCTGGAGCGGCTGACGGCGGCCAATGGCATCGACCACGGGCATGCCCACGAAGCGCTTTCCGATGTTCGCGCCACCATCGCTCTGGCCCGGCTGATTCGCGATCGGCAACCGAAGCTGTATGAATGGCTGTTCCAGTTGCGCAGCAAACAGAAGGTCATGGACCAGATCCGCCTGCTGCAGCCGCTGGTGCACATTTCCGGACGCTTCTCTGCGGCACGCAGTTATGTCGGGGTGGTCCTGCCGCTGGCCTGGCATCCGCGCAATCGCAATGCGCTGATTGTCTGCGACCTGCACCTGGACCCACAGGGACTGCTGGAACTGGATGCCGAGACCTTGCGCCAGCGCTTGTACACCCGACGCGAAGACCTGGCCGAAGGCGAGTTGCCGGTGCCGTTGAAGCTCATCCATATCAATCGTTGCCCGGTCGTCGCGCCGCTGAATGTATTGCGCACCGAAGACCAGCAGCGTTTGCAACTGGACATGGCGGAATATAAGGCCCGGGCGCTGCGGCTAAGTGACGCACAGGAAGTTTGGCGGGATAAACTTGCGGCTATTTATGCCAGCGAGGATTTTGCCCCCAGTCTCGATCCCGAGCAGCAGTTGTACGACGGTTTTATCGGCGACCGCGACCGGCGTTTGTGCGAACAAGTGCGCAATGCCGATCCGCTTCAATTAGGCCAGGAGCAATGGCCGTTCGATGATGAACGCTTGCCGGAATTATTGTTTCGTTATCGTGCCCGTAACTTCCCCGACACCTTGAATGGGCAAGAGCAGGAAGACTGGAGAACATTCTGTCGCCAGCGCCTGTGCGACCCGCAGTGGGGAGCGCCCAATACCCTGGAAAGTTTCAATCGGGCGACTGCCGAACTAGTGGCGAGCGCTACATCGGTTCAGCGTCAGGTGCTGGATGAATGGCAAGCTTACAGCCGGTCGCTGGCGCTACGCCTGGGGCTTTGATTGTTCGCCTTAGTACATTTCCAAGGTGTTACCGGAAATAAAAAAACGCCAGCAAGCTGGCGTTTTTTAATAAGGTCGCAAATCCCTCTGTGACGGGGCGCGGGGCTTAGCCCAGCAGGGTTGCCCAGCCTTCGACCACGTCGCCGCCCCACTTGGCTTTCCACTCTTTCAGCGTCTTGTGGTTGCCACCTTTGGTTTCGATGACTTCACCGTTGTGTGGGTTCTTGTATTGTTTGACCTTGCGCGCGCGCTTGGTGCCGGTAGTTTTGGCGGCAACACGTGGCGCCTTAACTTTCGAGTCCG
>NZ_JBNNVU010000089.1:0-23070 GCF_050280705.1 Pseudomonas sp. NPDC089530
CATGTTTTCCAGCGATCTTTCCATTGACCTGGGCACTGCCAACACCCTTATTTACGTGCGCGAGCGCGGTATTGTCCTGAATGAACCATCGGTTGTGGCCATTCGGACTCACGGTAATCAGAAAAGTGTCGTGGCTGTCGGTACCGAAGCCAAGCGCATGCTCGGTCGTACTCCGGGCAATATTGCTGCCATTCGTCCGATGAAGGACGGCGTGATCGCCGACTTCAGCGTCTGCGAAAAGATGCTGCAGTACTTCATCAACAAGGTTCACGAAAACAGTTTCCTGCAGCCCAGCCCTCGTGTGCTGATCTGCGTTCCATGCAAGTCCACCCAGGTGGAGCGTCGCGCCATCCGTGAATCGGCCCTCGGTGCCGGTGCCCGTGAAGTGTTCCTGATCGAAGAGCCGATGGCTGCTGCGATCGGTGCCGGCCTGCCGGTCGAAGAAGCCCGCGGTTCGATGGTCGTGGATATCGGTGGCGGTACCACCGAGATCGCCCTGATCTCCCTGAACGGTGTGGTCTACGCCGAATCCGTACGGGTTGGCGGCGACCGTTTCGACGAAGCCATCATCACCTACGTGCGTCGCAACTACGGCAGCCTGATCGGCGAATCCACCGCCGAGCGCATCAAGCAGGAAATCGGTACGGCCTACCCGGGCGGCGAAGTCCGTGAAGTTGACGTTCGCGGCCGCAACCTGGCCGAAGGCGTGCCACGCGCATTCACCCTGAACTCCAATGAAGTGCTGGAAGCCCTGCAAGAATCGCTGGCGACCATCGTTCAGGCAGTGAAAAGCGCGCTGGAGCAATCGCCTCCGGAACTGGCTTCGGACATCGCCGAGCGCGGCCTGGTGCTGACCGGCGGTGGCGCGCTGCTGCGTGACCTGGACAAGCTGCTGGCCCAGGAAACCGGTCTGCCGGTGATCGTCGCCGAAGACCCGCTGACCTGCGTAGCCCGCGGCGGTGGCCGTGCATTGGAAATGATGGACAAACACACCATGGACCTGCTCTCCAGCGAATAATCGCGCCGGATGCCGCCATGTGTTCCGCTCGCAGGCAGCACTTTGCAGTGCTGCCTGTTGGCGTTTATCTTCTGTCATTCTGCTCCAGGCCGGTTTGAAGCCGTATGAATAAAGAGAATATTTGCCTGGGAGGAGCGGCTTATTAAACCGCTTTTCGCCAAAGGCCCTTCATTGGGCGTCCGCCTGTTGGTGCTGGTCGTGCTTTCGGTCGCGCTGATGGTGGTCGATGCCCGCTTCACACTGCTCAAGCCAGTGCGTAGCCAGATGTCGCTGGTGCTGATGCAGTCCTACTGGATCACCGACCTGCCGCAGCGGCTATGGCAGGGTGTGGCCAGTCAATTCGGCAGCCGCACCGAACTGGTCGCCGAAAACGAAAAACTCAAGACCGAAAACCTGCTGCTCCAGGGCCGCCTGCAAAAGCTCGCCGCCTTGACCGAGCAGAACGTGCGCCTGCGCGAGTTGCTCAACTCTTCCGCGCTGGTCAACGAGAAGGTCGAGGTCGCCGAACTGATCGGCATGGACCCCAACCCCTTCACCCATCGCATCATCATCAACAAGGGCGAGCGCGACGGCGTGGTGCTCGGGCAACCGGTGCTCGATGCCCGCGGCCTGATGGGGCAGGTGGTCGAGCTGATGCCGTACACCTCCCGCGTGTTGCTGCTCACCGACACCACCCACAGCATTCCGGTCCAGGTCAACCGCAACGGTCTGCGGGCGATTGCCAGCGGCACCGGCAACCCGGAACGCCTGGAGCTGCGCCATGTGGCCGACACTGCCGACATCAAGGAAGGCGACCTGCTGGTCAGCTCCGGCCTGGGCCAGCGTTTCCCGGCGGGTTACCCGGTGGCGACGGTCAAGGAAGTGATCCATGACTCCGGCCAGCCGTTCGCCATCGTGCGCGCCGTGCCGACGGCGGCCCTGAACCGCAGCCGTTACCTGCTGCTGGTGTTCAGCGACAACCGCACCGCCGAAGAGCGGGCCAACGACGCCGCCCAGGCGCAGGAAGCCCAGGATCGGCAGGGCGGCGCCACTCCGGTGGTTCCGGCGACCGTGCCCAAGCCTGTCGTGCCTGCGACGCCGGCTCCCGCGGCTGCTCCTGCCGCAGCGGCTCCTGCAACGCCAGCCGCTACGACCCCGGCCAAACCCGTGGCCCATCCGGCTCCGGCCAAGCCGGCGGCCACCAGACCCGCTGCGCCCAAGCCGCCTGCCGCGGCCCCGGCCTCCACGGGAGGAAGAGAATAATGTCTCGAAACGGCTGGATGGTCTGGCTGACCTTCGCCCTCGGCATGCTGCTCAGCGTGTCGCCGTTGCCGCAATTCATGGAAATCCTGCGCCCGCTGTGGCTGGCCCTGCTGCTGGCGTTCTGGGCCCTGGCCCTGCCGCACAAGGTCGGCATGGTCACCGCCTGGTGTCTGGGGCTGGCCGAGGATGTGCTGTACGGCACCCTGCTGGGGCAAAACGCGCTGATCCTGACCCTGATCACCTTCCTGGTACTGTCGCTGCAGCAGCGCTTGCGCATGTTCCCGATGTGGCAACAGAGCCTGGTGATCCTGGTGATCTTCGGCCTGGCGCAACTGGTGCAGCTGTGGCTCAGTGCCCTGACTGGCAACCGTCAGCCGACCCTGGCCCTGGTTCTGCCGGCCCTGGTCAGCGCCTTGCTCTGGCCCTGGGTCAGCTTCGCTTTGCGCGGGTTGCGCCGACGCTTCAAAATCAACTGATTCGGTCAGGCATTTGCCCGTACCTCGACAGGGAGATGTCTTGATGAAAACGCTTTACCTCGCCTCAGGCTCGCCGCGTCGGCGCGAACTGCTCACGCAGATCGGCGTGCCTTTCACCGCCATCAGCGCGGATATCGATGAAACCCCGCTCCCCGATGAAAGCCCCGTGGCCTATGTCGAGCGCCTGGCGCGGGACAAGGCGGCGGCCGGATATGCGCTGATCGCCGGCGACCAGCCCCAGGCCGGGGCCTGTGTCCTGGGTGCCGATACGGCGGTGGTCCTCGATGGGCGGATTCTGGGCAAGCCCGTGGACCAGGCCGATGCGCAGTCGATGCTCATGGCCCTGGCGGATCGCGAACATGAAGTGCTGACGGCGATTGCGGTGCTCGAAGGCCAGCGTTGCGAATCGCGGGTGGTGCGCAGCCTGGTGCGGTTCCGGGGGATCGACGAGGCCGAGGCGGCACGCTACTGGGCCAGTGGCGAACCGCGGGACAAGGCCGGCGGTTACGGCATCCAGGGGCTTGCGGCGGTATTCGTGGCAGGGCTCAATGGCAGTTACTCCGCCGTCGTCGGCTTGCCGGTCTGCGAAACCGCAGAACTGCTGGGCCATTTCGGCATACCCTGTTGGCAACACCTTGCAGTGCGCTGAGCGCCGTCCCCGACCGATGCGGCCATCCCTAGTGAATATGCCTGAACGAGACCCAGCCATGAGTGAAGAGATTCTGATCAACATCACGCCGATGGAGTCGCGTGTGGCGGTGGTCGAAAACGGTGTGCTGCAGGAAGTCCATGTCGAGCGGACCCAGCGTCGCGGCATCGTCGGCAACATCTATAAAGGCAAGGTGGTCCGGGTGCTGCCCGGCATGCAGGCGGCGTTCGTCGATATCGGCCTGGATCGGGCGGCGTTCATTCATGCTTCGGAAATCTCCCTGCGCGAAGGGCCGGCGGTGGAAAGCATCGGCGCCCTGGTCCATGAGGGGCAGAGCCTGGTGGTGCAGGTGACCAAGGACCCGATCGGCTCCAAGGGCGCGCGGCTGACCACCCAGCTGTCGATCCCTTCGCGTTACCTGGTGTATATGCCACGCACTGCCCATGTCGGCATTTCCCTGAAGATCGAGGACGAAGCCGAGCGTGAGCGCCTCAAGCAGGTGGTCAGCGATTGCGTGGCCCAGGAAGGCATCAAGGAAGCCGGCGGGTTTATTCTGCGCACCGCCGCCGAGGGCGCGGGCGCCGACGAAATCATGATGGACATCCGCTACCTGCGTCGGTTGTGGGACCAGATCGGCGCGCAGATCAAGACCATCGGTGCCCCCAACGTCATTTACGAAGACCTCGGCCTGGCCCTGCGTACCCTGCGTGACCTGGTCAGCCCGAAGATCGAGAAGATCCGCATCGATTCCCGGGAAACCTTCCAGAAAACCACGCAGTTCGTCGCCGAGCTGATGCCGGAAATCGCCGATCGCCTGGAGCACTATCCGGGGGAACGGCCGATCTTCGACCTTTATGGTGTCGAGGATGAAATCCAGAAGGCTCTGGAGCGCAAGGTGCCGCTCAAGTCCGGTGGCTACCTGGTGGTCGACCCGGCGGAAGCCATGAGCACCATCGACGTGAACACCGGGGCTTTCGTCGGGCACCGCAACCTCGAAGAAACCATCTTCAAGACCAACCTCGAGGCGGCGACTGCCATTGCCCGCCAGCTGCGCCTGCGCAACCTGGGCGGGATCATCATCATCGACTTCATCGACATGGAAGACGAGGAGCACCAGCGCCAGGTACTGCGGACCCTGGAAAAACAGCTGGAGCGCGATCACGCCAAGACCAACATCATCGGCATCACCGAGCTGGGCCTGGTGCAGATGACCCGCAAGCGCACCCGGGAAAGCCTGGAGCAGATCCTGTGCGAGCCCTGCAGCAGCTGCCAGGGACGGGGCAAGCTAAAGACTCCGGAAACCATCTGCTACGAGATCTTCCGGGAGATCCTGCGCGAGGCGCGGGCCTATCAGGCCGAGGGTTATCGAGTCCTGGCGAACCAGAAAGTCGTCGACCGGCTGCTCGACGAGGAGTCGGGCAACGTGGCGGAACTGGAAGCCTTTATCGGCCGGACCATACGTTTTCAGGTCGAAACCATGTATTCCCAGGAACAATACGACGTGGTGCTGCTCTGAGTCCGCGTACCTTCCACTTACCGGATGCAGTTGGCCTCGGCCTGTGCATGATTCTTGCCACGGGAGCCAACTGACATGGAGCGTCTGATGGGTTTTCTCGCTGCTCTGACCCGCTGGGGGCTGGGGCTTTGTGCGTTACTGCTGGTGCTGACGGCGCTGTACGTCAGCCTGGGTCGGGAACTGACCCCGCTGGTGGCTGAATATCGGGCCGAGGTCCAGGCCAAGGCCCAGGAAGCCTTGGGCATGCCGGTGCAGATCGGCCGGCTGGAAGGCAGCTGGAGCGGTTTCTCGCCGATCCTCCTGGCCCACGATGTGACCGTCGGCGAGGGCGCCAACGCCTTGCGCCTGGATCAGGTACGGGTGGCGCCGGACGTGCCGGGCAGCGCGTTGGCGCGGCAACTGCGGGTCGAACATCTGGAGTTCAGCGGCCTCAACCTGAGCCTGAAAGAAGGCGCGGACGGGCGCTGGGCGCTCGAAGGCCTGCCGGTGCAGGATAACCAGCCTTTCGACCCCGAGCAGTTGCTCAACCGCCTGCAGATGGTCAGCGAGCTGTCGCTGCTCGATAGCCAGGTGACCCTGCAGCCCCTCGATCATGCCGCGATCGCGCTGACCTATGTCGGCCTGAACCTGCGTACCGGTCCCAGCCGGCAACGCCTCGATGCGCGCCTGACCCTGCCGGACGGGCAGCCGCTGGCCTTCAGCCTGCGCACCCGGCTCCAGGCCAGCGCCTGGCGCGAAGGGCAGGCCGATGCCTACCTGAGCCTGCCGCAAAGCGACTGGGCGAAATGGTTGCCGGCGCGCCTGACCCAGCAATGGTCGTTCTCCGAGCTCAAGGCCGGTGGCGAGTTCTGGCTCAGTTGGGGCGATGGCCTGCTGCGCAGCCTGGTGGTGCGCCTGAATGCCCCGCAGATCCACGGCGCCTATGACGAGCGCAAACCGATCACCGTGAAGAACCTCGGGCTCAATGCCTACTTCCAGCGCAACGAGGAAGGCTTCAGTGTGCTGTTCGACTCGCTGGCCATGAACCTGGGCGAGACACGCTGGGAGTCGCGCCTGCAACTGCGGCAGACCGGCGCCGTCAACAGTGTCGAGGAGCTCTGGCACTTGCAGGCCGACCGCCTCGACCTGACGCCGATCACCCCGGTCCTGGATGCCTGGGCGCCGTTGCCGGATAACGTGGCGACCGTTATCGACCACCTCAAGGTTACCGGCGCGCTGCGCAATATCCTGCTCGACTACCGCCCGCAAGCCAGCGGCGATCAGCGCCTGAGCTTCGCCGCCAACCTGGAGCGGGTCGGGTTCGACGCCTATCACGGCGCGCCGGCGGCCCGTAACGTCAGCGGCGCCATCAGCGGCGACCTGGGGCAGGGCGAGTTGCGTATGGACAGCAAGGACTTCTCCCTGCACCTGGACCCGATCTTCGCCAAGCCCTGGCAGTACCTGCAGGCCAACGCTCGGTTGACCTGGAAGCTCGACCAGCAGGGCTTCACCCTGATTGCGCCGTACCTGAAGGTATTGGGCGAGGAGGGCAAGATCGCCGGCGACTTCCTGATCCGCCTGCATTTCGACCACACCCAGGAAGACTACATGGACCTGCGGGTCGGCCTGGTCGACGGCGACGGACGCTACACCGCCAAATACCTGCCCGAAGTGCTCAGTCCGGCGCTGGACGAATGGCTGCGCACGGCGATCCTCAAGGGCGCGGTGGACCAAGGTTTCTTCCAGTACCAGGGTTCGTTGAACCATGGCGCGACCGATGAGGCACGCAGCATCAGCCTGTTCTTCAAGGTCCACGACGCCGAGCTGGCCTTTCAGCCGGGCTGGCCGCATATCGGCAAGGTCAGTGGCGACGTGTTTATCGAGGACAGCGGTGTGCGCATCCTCGCCAGCCAGGGCCAGTTGCTCGACACCCAAGTGAAGGATGTCTACGTCAATATTCCCCATGTGCCCGCCGGGCAGAACACCCACATGTTTATCGACGGCGAGTTCGCCGGCGGCCTGGGCGACGGTTTGAAGATTCTCCAGGATGCGCCGATCGGCACCGGCCCGACCTTTGCCGGCTGGCAGGGCGAGGGCGACCTGCAGGGCAGCCTGAAACTGGATATCCCGCTGGTCAAAGGCGAAGAGCCGAAGGTCCTGGTGGATTTCAAGACCAACAAGGCGCGACTCAAGTTGAGCGAGCCGGAGCTGGAGCTGAGCCAGCTCAAGGGCGATTTCCGCTTCGACAGCGGCAAGGGCCTGAGCGGCCAGGGCATCAGCGCCCAGGCCTTCGAGCGGCCAGTGACCGCGCAGATCTTTGCCGACGGTCGCCCTGGCAGGCTCGACACCCGGGTCGTCGCCAAGGGCCAGGTCTCGGTCAAGAAGCTCACGGAGTGGTTGAAGTTCAACCAACCGCTGCCGGTTTCCGGCGATATCCCTTACCAGTTGCAGCTCAACCTCGACGGCGCCGACAGCCAGTTGATGGTCAGTTCCAACCTCAAGGGGGTTGCCGTCGATCTGCCGGCGCCGTTCGGCATGGCGGCCAGCCAGGGGCGTGACAGTGTGTTCCGCATGACTTTGCAGGGCGCCGAGCGGCGTTACTGGTTCGACTACGGCGAGCTGGCCAACTTCACCTTCGCCGCGCCGGGCGGCAATCTGGCCGAGGGCCGTGGCGAGTTGTTCCTCGGCGAGGGCGACGCTGTGCTGCCGACGGCCAAGGGCCTGCGGGTACGCGGGGTGCTCTCGGAGCTGGACGTGGAACCGTGGAAGGCGCTGGTCGATCGTTATGCCGGGCAAGACACGGGCGGCAGCGCCAGGCAGTTGCTCAGCGGCGCCGACTTCAAGGTGGGCAAGCTCATCGGCTTCGGTACCACCCTGGACGAGGCCCGCGTGCAGTTGACCCGCAAGCCGTCGGCCTGGGCCTTGCAGCTCGACAGCCAGCAGGCCAAGGGCGATGTGGCGATTCCCGATGCCAAGGCAGCGCCAATGGCGATCAATCTGCAATACGTGCGCCTGCCGGCCGCGGACCCGACGGTGCAGGCCGACGAGAACGCACCGGACCCGTTGGCTTCGGTTGACCCGAAGAAAGTCCCGGCGCTGGATCTGTGGATCAACCAGCTGTACCAGGGCAAGGACCTGATCGGCGGCTGGTCGCTGAAAGTGCGCCCGACCGCCAAGGGCATGGCCTTCAACAGTCTCGACCTGGGCCTCAAGGGCATGCTGCTGCAAGGCGCCGGTGGCTGGGAGGGCGAGCCGGGGGCCAGCAGCAGCTGGTACAAGGGCCGCCTGGGCGGCAAGAACCTGGCCGATGTGCTCAAGAACTGGGGGTTTGCCCCGACCGTGACCAGCGAAGAGTTCCATATGGACGTGGACGGGCGCTGGCCCGGCTCGCCGGCCTGGGTCGGGCTCAAGCGCTTCTCGGGCAGCCTCGATGCGACCCTGCGCAAAGGCCAGTTCGTGGAGGTCGAGGGCGGGGCGCAGGCCCTGCGGGTATTCGGCTTGTTGAACTTCAACTCCATCGGCCGGCGCCTGCGCCTGGACTTTTCCGACCTGTTCGGCAAGGGCCTGAGCTACGACCGGGTCAAGGGATTGCTGGTGGCCAGCAACGGCGTTTACGTGACCCGCGAACCCATTGCCTTGACCGGCCCGTCGAGCAACCTGGAGCTCAATGGCACCCTGGACCTGGTGGGCGACCAGGTCGATGCCAAGCTGCAGGTGACCCTGCCGGTGACCAACAACCTGCCGATCGCCGCGTTGATTGTCGGGGCTCCGGCAGTGGGTGGGGCGTTGTTCCTGATCGACAAGCTGATCGGTGACCGGGTGTCGCGTTTCGCCAGCGTCAACTACAACGTCAAGGGCCCCTGGAAGGACCCGAAAATCACCTTCGACAAACCGTTTTGAAAAACCGTGGCACGGGCCTATGGAGTAGCATGGCCACATATCCCACTTCGGAGTGCGCCATGTCTCTTGCGGTGATTCAAATGGTCAGCCAGAGCGACGTGCCGGCCAATTTGCAGCAGGCGCAGCGCCTGCTGGAACAGGCCGCCACCGGCGGTGCGCAGCTGGCGGTACTGCCAGAGAACTTCGCCGCCATGGGGCGCCGCGACGCGGCGGCCATCGGCCGTGCCGAGGCCCGTGGCGAAGGCCCGATCCTGCCCTGGTTGAAACAGACCGCCCGCGACCTCAAGTTATGGATAGTGGCCGGCACCCTGCCGCTGCCGCCGGTGGACCAGCCCGAAGCCAAGGCCCGTGCCTGCTCGCTGCTGATCGACGAGCACGGCGAGCAGGTGGCGCGTTACGACAAGCTGCATTTGTTCGATGTGGACGTGGCCGACAATCGCGGCCGTTACCGCGAGTCGGATGACTATGCTCATGGAGAGCAGGTGGTGGTGGCGGATACGCCGGTGGGCCGGCTTGGCCTGACCGTGTGCTACGACCTGCGCTTTCCGGAGCTGTACAGCGAATTACGGGCCGCGGGGGCGGAACTGATCAGTGCCCCGTCGGCGTTCACCGCCGTGACCGGCGCGGCGCATTGGGACGTGCTGATCCGCGCCCGGGCCATCGAAACACAGTGTTACCTGCTGGCGGCGGCCCAGGGCGGTACTCATCCGGGACCCCGGGAAACGTTCGGCCATGCGGCCATCGTCGACCCCTGGGGCCGGGTGCTGGCGCAACAGGATCAGGGCGAGGCCGTGCTGCTGGCCGAACGTGACAGCAGCGAACAGGCGTCCATCCGGGCGCGCATGCCGGTGGCCAGTCACCGGCGCTTTTTCTCGCAAGGCGCGCAGCGACTTGCTTAAGAACGACGAATTGAAGGCGTAAAGCATATGAGCGGGTTGTTATCTTCAGTCAGTGAACACCTTCTGGCGCCCGGCGGCGTGACCCTGGAAAGCCTGCAGGGCGTGCTCGGCGATCTGGCCGGGCCGGGGATCGATGCCGCCGACCTGTATTTCCAGGGGCAGATTTCCGAGTCCTGGTCGCTGGAAGACGGCATCGTCAAGGAAGGCAGCTTCAATCTGGACCAGGGCGTTGGCGTGCGCGCGCAGTCGGGTGAGAAAACCGGTTTCGCCTACAGCAATGCCATCACCCTCGAGGCCCTGGGCCAGGCGGCCCGCGCCGCGCGCTCGATTTCCCGGGCCGGGCAGAACGGCACCGTGCAGGCCTTTACCACCCAGGACGTGGCGCAACTGTATGCACCGGACAACCCGCTGGAAGTCATCAGCCGCGCGGAAAAGGTCGAGCTGCTCAAGCGCGTCGACGCCGCGACCCGTGCCCTGGACCCACGCATCCAGCAGGTCAGTGTCAGCATGGCCGGGGTCTGGGAGCGCATCCTCGTGGCCTCCACCGACGGTGGCCTGGCGGCGGACGTGCGGCCCTTGGTGCGCTTCAACGTCAGCGTGATCGTCGAGCAGAACGGTCGCCGCGAGCGTGGCGGCCATGGCGGCGGCGGTCGTACCGATTACCGTTATTTCCTCAGTGAAGACCGCGCCATGGGCTACGCCCGCGAGGCCTTGCGCCAGGCTCTGGTCAACCTGGAAGCCATTCCTGCGCCGGCCGGTACCTTGCCGGTGGTGCTCGGTTCCGGCTGGTCCGGCGTGCTGCTGCACGAAGCGGTGGGCCACGGCCTGGAAGGTGACTTCAATCGCAAGGGCAGCTCGGCCTACAGCGGCCGCATGGGCGAAATGGTCGCCTCGAAGCTCTGCACCATCGTCGACGACGGCACCCTGGCCGGGCGTCGTGGCTCGCTGAGCATCGATGACGAAGGCACCCCGACCGAGTGCACCACCCTGATCGAGAACGGTGTGCTCAAGGGCTACATGCAGGACAAGCTCAATGCCCGCCTGATGGGGGTGGCCCGCACCGGTAACGGTCGGCGCGAATCCTATGCGCACCTGCCGATGCCGCGCATGACCAACACCTACATGCTGGGCGGCGAAAGCGATCCGGCGGAAATCATCGCGTCGGTGAAGAAGGGCATCTACTGCGCCAATCTGGGCGGTGGTCAGGTCGACATCACCAGTGGCAAGTTCGTGTTCTCCACCAGCGAGGCCTACCTGATCGAGGACGGCAAGATCACCGCGCCGGTCAAGGGCGCGACCCTGATCGGCAACGGGCCGGAAGCCATGAGTCGGGTGTCGATGGTCGGTAACGACCTGGCGCTGGACAGCGGTGTGGGAACCTGTGGCAAGGATGGACAGTCGGTGCCGGTGGGTGTCGGCCAGCCAACCTTGAAGATCGATGCGATCACCGTGGGTGGCACGGGCGCTTGAGGCGTGACGCGATGGGTGGGGTGCGTGGCAACCCACCCGGGCCGAGGTTTAACGCAGGCCGCGTTGAATCTCGTCCAGCTCGCGAATGTATTTGAAGATTTTACGGCTGGAGGCGGGCGGCTTGTTATGCGCCACCTCGTGCTGGGCCTGACGGATCAGGGAGCGCAGTTGCTGGCGATCCGCTTCCGGATAGTCGACAACGAACTTCTCCAGGACCGCGTCATCGCCAGCGATCAGGCGATCGCGCCAGCGTTCCAGGTTATGGAAACGTTCGTTGTACTGGCGAGTGGAGGCGTCGAGCTGGTCCAGCAGTACCAGGATCGCGCTGGTGTCCTGATCGCGCATCAGCTTGCCGATGAATTGCAGGTGGCGTTTACGCGCGATATGGGCGACATGCTTGGGCGCATCCGCCAGGGCCCGGCGCAAGGCGTCGGTCAACGGCAGTTTGTTCAGCAAGTCAGGCTTGAGTGTTGTAAGGCGCTCGCCGAGATCAACCAGAGCATGCAGCTCGCGTTTGACCTGGGATTTGCTTTTCTCCCCATCGAGGGAGTCGTCGTAAGAATCAACCATGGTGGCAGTCCGCAAAGAAACGCCGCCATGATAACCAGTCGGGGGCCGCTTGTCCGGCCCGGTCGCTCGAAGGCCTTGAGCGAAAGCAGAATTTGAGTGGAGAACACCATGAGTGCAGTAGAAAGCGTCGGCCCGCAGGCTTTGCCGGCACTGCAGGAACAAGTCGAGCAGATCATCGCCGAGGCCAAGCGCCAGGGCGCCAGTGCCTGCGAAGTGGCGGTTTCTCTGGAGCAGGGCCTGTCGACTTCGGTCCGCCAGCGGGAAGTGGAAACCGTCGAGTTCAATCGCGACCAGGGTTTTGGCATCACGCTGTACGTTGGTCAGCGCAAGGGTTCGGCCAGTACCTCGGCCAGCGGCCCCGAGGCCATTCGTGAAACCGTCGCCGCGGCCCTGGCGATCGCCAAGCACACCTCGGAAGACGAAAGCGCCGGGTTGGCCGATGCCGCGCTGATGGCCAGGGACGTGCCGGACTTCGACCTGTTCCACGCCTGGGACATTACCCCGGAGCAGGCCATCGAACGGGCGCTGGCCTGCGAAGCCGCGGCCTTTGCCGCCGACAGCCGGATCAAGAACGCCGACGGCACCACCCTGAGCACCCATCAAGGATGCCGTGTGTATGGCAACAGCCACGGCTTTATCGGCGGTTATGCCTCGACTCGCCACAGCCTGAGCTGCGTGATGATCGCCGAGGCCGATGGCCAGATGCAGCGCGATTACTGGTACGACGTCAACCGCCAGGGCCAGTTGCTAACCGATCCGGCGATCATTGGCCAGCGCGCCGCGCAACGGGCCGCAAGCCGACTGGGCGCCCGTCCGGTGCCGACCTGCGAAGTGCCGGTGCTGTTTTCCGCGGAGCTGGCTGGCGGCCTGTTCGGCAGCTTCCTGGGGGCGATTTCCGGCGGCAACCTGTACCGCAAGTCGTCGTTCCTCGAAGGCGCGCTGGGCCAGCGGCTGTTTCCCGAGTGGCTGACCATCGACGAGCGCCCGCACCTGATGCGCGCCCTCGGCAGTTCGGCGTTCGACGGCGATGGCCTGGCCACTTATGCCAAGCCTTTCGTCGAGAACGGCGAGCTGGTGTCCTACGTGCTCGGCACCTACTCCGGGCGCAAGCTCGGCCTGCCCAGCACCGCCAACGCCGGTGGCGTGCACAACCTGTTCGTGACCCATGGCGAGGAAGACCAGGCGGCCCTGCTGCGCCGCATGGGGCGCGGTCTGTTGGTCACCGAACTGATGGGCCACGGGTTGAACATGGTCACGGGCGACTATTCCCGGGGCGCGGCCGGTTTCTGGGTCGAAAACGGCGAGATCCAGTTCGCCGTCCAGGAGGTGACCATCGCCGGCAACATGCGCGACATGTTCAAGCAGATCATCGCCGTGGGTAACGATCTGGAGCTGCGCAGCAACATCCGCACCGGCTCGGTCCTGATCGAACGCATGACGGTCGCCGGCAGCTAAGCTGCGACTGCGTCGGCAGAAGCGCGCGTCCCGTTCGGGGCGCGCGCTTTTTTATTGCGCCGGTTTTTTAAGGGCTGGGGATCCATGCAGGGGCAGCGGCGCTCCGCATGCTTGTTTTGATTCTCAATATCATATAATAATAAATCTCATTATCGAATGAGCCCCGGTCATGAGTTCTGCCTTGCATGAGCAGCCTTACCTCGAAAGCTGGCGCTGGATGAGTCGCCAGATCCGCTGTGCCCTCGATCCTGACGAACCGCGCCTGATCGAGCATTACCTGGCCGAAGGGCGCTACCTGGCGTGTTGTACCGCCACCTCGCCCTGGCTGATCGCCGAAACCTCATTCCGCCTGTTGCTCGACACCGCCACCGATACCGCGCTGCCCTGGCATTGGCGCAGCCAGTGCCTGGACCAGGCCTGGCGGCCGTTGCGCGACCTGGAACGCCTCTCTTCCTGTAAATGCCGGCTCAAGCGCTGGCAAAGCCATGCCTGGCAACTGGCGACCTGCTCGTTGTTGCCCTCCATTCCCCTTATCGAACTGGTGCAAGGATTTCCCGATGAGTAATACCCGTATCGAACGCGACAGCATGGGCGAACTGCATGTTCCAGAGCAGGCGCTGTATGGCGCACAGACCCAGCGTGCGGTGGACAACTTCCCCATCAGCCGCCAGCGCATGCCGGCGCAATTCATTCGCGCGCTGATCCTGGCCAAGGCGGCCGCGGCCAAGGCCAACGTCGAGCTCAAGCAACTGAGCGAAGCCCAGGGCAAGGCCATAGTCGATGCTGCCCAGGGCCTGCTGGAAGGCGACTTCATGCAGCATTTCCCGGTGGATATCTTCCAGACCGGCTCCGGCACCAGTTCCAACATGAACGCCAACGAGGTCATCGCCACCCTGGCCAGCCGCCTGCTGGGTGAGCCGGTCAACCCCAACGATCATGTGAACTGCGGGCAGAGCAGCAACGACATCATCCCTACCACCATTCACGTCAGTGCCGCGCTGGGCCTGCATGAGCAATTGCTGCCGGCGCTGGTGCACCTGGTACAGGTCATCGAGCGCAAGGCCCTCGAGGTCCATCCGTTCATCAAGACCGGCCGTACCCATCTGATGGACGCCATGCCGGTACGCATGAGCCAGGTGCTGGATGGCTGGGCACAGCAGCTCAAGGCCAATATCGGCCACTTGCAGGACCTGTTGCCGAGCCTGCAATCCCTGGCCCAGGGCGGCACCGCGGTGGGCACCGGGATCAACGCCCACCCGCAGTTCGCCGCGGGTTTCAGCCGGCAACTGAGCAGCCTGACCCAGGTGCAGTTCACCCCGGGCAAGAACCTGTTCGCCCTGATCGGCTCCCAGGACACCGCGGTGGCGGTCTCCGGCCAGCTCAAGGCCATCGCGGTCACCCTGATGAAGATCGCCAACGATCTGCGCTGGATGAACTCCGGACCCTTGGCCGGCCTCGGCGAGATCGAGCTGGAAGGGCTGCAACCGGGGTCTTCGATCATGCCGGGCAAGGTCAACCCGGTGATTCCCGAGGCCACGGCGATGGTGGCGGCCCAGGTGATCGGCAACGACATGACAATCACGGTGGCGGGGCAGTCGGGCAACTTCGAGCTGAACGTGATGTTGCCGATCATTGCCCAGAACCTGTTGAGCAGCATCGAGCTGCTGGCCAACTCCAGCCGACTGCTGGCGGACAAGGCGATCGCCAGCTTCAAGGTCAACGAGCCCAAGCTCAAGGAGGCGCTGTCGCGCAACCCGATCCTGGTCACGGCGCTCAACCCGATCATCGGTTACCAGAAGGCCGCGGAAATCGCCAAGACCGCCTACAAGCAGGGGCGTCCGGTGATCGACGTGGCCCTGGAGCACACCGACCTGTCGCGCAGCCAGCTGGAGATCCTGCTCGACCCGGAAAAACTCACCGCGGGCGGCGTGTAAATCCCGACATTGCCTTGGAGGTTCACCATGGAGCACTGGAAACGCACGATCGAAAGGGCCAACCGTTTCTTCCTGCAGGGCGACCTGGTGGACGCCCGTGAGTATTACCTGCAGGCCCTGGCTTTGGCGCAGGTGTTGTTCGAGCGCTGGAGCGATGCCGACGAAGCGGTGGCGGCCTGTGTCGTCTCCCACCACAACCTGGCGGACCTGCACCTGCGCCTGAACCAGCCGGAGGAGAGCGCGGAATACCTCTGCGCCATCCATCAGCGGCTGTTGCAGACCCTGCAGGACAGCCGCCTGGCGCCGGCGCTGCGGGAAGCCGCGCTGCGCCAGAGCAGCAAGACCTATGTCGAGTTGCTCAACTTCATCGCTGAGCATGGCGAATACCCCCGTACCCAGCGCCTGCTGCAGAGCAATGTGGCGCAATCGACCGCTGTCGCCGCGCCCCTCGATGCCCCCCGTTACGGAGCCCATTGATATGTCCTTTACCTTGCCTGCATTGCCCTACGCCTACGACGCCCTGGAACCGCACATCGATGCGCAGACCATGGAGATTCACTACACCAAGCACCACCAGACCTACATCAACAACCTCAACGCCGCCGTGGAAGGCACCGAATGGGCCGAGTGGCCGGTAGAGCGGCTGGTGGCCGGGGTCGGGCAATTGCCGGAAAAACTGCGAGCGGCGGTGATCAACCAGGGCGGCGGCCATGCCAACCACTCGCTGTTCTGGGCGGTGATGGCGCCGACCGGCGGAGGCCAGCCGGATGGCGCGCTGGCCAGGGCGATCGATGCGCAACTGGGTGGTTTCGAGCGCTTCAAGGAGGCCTTCACCAAGGCGGCGCTCACGCGTTTCGGCAGCGGCTGGGCCTGGCTCAGCGTGACCCCGGTGAAGACCCTGGTGGTCGAGAGCAGCGGTAACCAGGACAGCCCGCTGATGAACGGCAATACCCCGATTCTCGGCCTGGATGTCTGGGAGCACGCCTATTACCTGCGTTATCAGAACCGGCGGCCGGAATACATCAATGCCTTCTACAACGTGATCCATTGGCCCGAGGTCGCCCAGCGCTACCAGGCTGCGCTGGTTTGAGCCCCCTCCGATAAAAATATCTAAGGCTGACTATGGGCACTGAAACACTGACGATCAGCAGCGGGCGGATGTTTCGCTACGCGTTCGGTTCGCTGTTGCTGTTGGCGGGTACTGCATTGCTAGTGGCCCAGGGGTTGTCCTGGCTGGACCTGGAGCCGCGCTTGTCGCGGGCATTGCAGGGTGGCGCGATCTGTGCGCTGGGCACCGCGCTGGGGGCGGTGCCGGTGCTGGTCATTCGCAAGATGCCGGTGGCGCTGAGCGACACCCTGTTGGGCTTCGGCGCCGGGGTGATGCTGGCGGCCACGGCGTTTTCGCTGATCGTGCCCGGGATCGCCGCGGCGGAAAACCTTGGCTTGTCGGCTTGGGCGTCGAGCGGGGTGGTCAGCTTCGGCATCATGCTCGGGGCTTTTGCCCTGTTCCTGGTGGACCGCAAGGTGTCGGCGGGTAATCCGGAGGCCTTGGTGGGCACCCTGGAGCATCCGGTTATCCCGCCGCGAATCTGGTTGTTTGTGTTTGCCATCATTGCCCACAACATTCCCGAGGGCATGGCCGTTGGCGTTTCCGCGGGTGGTGGTATGCCGGAGGCGGACAGCCTGGCCATGGGGATCGCCTTGCAGGATGTGCCGGAAGGCCTGGTGATTGCCCTGGTGCTGGCCGGGGCTGGCATGTCCAGGGGCAAGGCGTTTCTGATCGGTGCCGCCTCGGGCCTGGTGGAGCCGGTGTTCGCTCTGCTCTGCGCATGGCTGGTGAGCCTGGCCGAGATGCTGTTGCCGCTCGGGCTGGCGTTGGCGGCGGGGGCCATGCTGCTGGTGGTCACCCATGAGGTGATTCCGGAATCACGGCGCAACGGTCATGAAAAACTGGCCAGCCTGGGGCTGTGTATCGGTTTTTGCCTGATGATGGTGATGGATACGGCACTCGCCTGAGTGCCTGTCCGGCAGGGTTGCCCTGCCGGGCTTATTCGCCTTCGTCGAAGAAGTTGTTGATCAGCGCCACCAGTGCTTCCAGCGCCTCCTGTTCCTGCTCGCCTTCGGTCTTCAGATGAATCCGGGTACCTTTGCCGGCGGCCAGCATCATCATCGCCATGATGCTCTTGCCGTCGACCATCGACTCTGGCGTCCTGCCGGCGCGGATCTGGCAGGGAAACTGGCCGGCCACGCCGACGAACTTAGCCGAGGCACGGGCATGCAGGCCCAGTTTGTTGATGATTTCAATTTCCAGAGCAGGCATCGCGGGGTAGATCCTTTCAGCTAAGGTCGCGGTGGCGGACCTGGACGTTCTTCAGGGATTTCTGCAGGACTTGGCCCAGGCGTTCGGTCAGGTAGACCGAACGGTGGTGGCCGCCCGTGCAGCCAATGGCAATAGTGACGTAGGCGCGGTTGCTGGCGGCGAAGCGAGGCAGCCATTTCAGCAGATAGCTGGAGATGTCCTGGAACATTTCCTCTACATCCGGCTGGGCGGCCAGGTATTCGGCGACCGGTTGATCGAGTCCGGACTGGGCACGCAACTCGGGCTTCCAGTACGGGTTGGGCAGGCAGCGCACATCGAACACCAGGTCGGCATCGACCGGCATGCCGCGCTTGAATCCGAAGGACTCCACCAGAAAGGCCGTGCCCGGTTCCGGCTGGTTCAACAAGCGCAACTTGATGGTATCGCGCAATTGATACAGGTTCAGGTTGGTGGTGTTGACCTTGAGGTCGGCGAGGTCGGCGATCGGGCCCAGCAGATGGCTTTCGTCTTCGATCGCCTCGGCCAGCGAGCGGTTGTTGCTGCTCAAGGGGTGGCGGCGACGGGTTTCCGAAAAGCGCTTGAGCAGGGTTTCTTCGTCGGCGTCCAGGTACAGCACATCGCACTGGATATGCCGGCTGCGCACTTCCTCGAGCAGTTCGGGGAAGCGCGAGAGGTGGCTCGGCAGGTTGCGGGCGTCGATGGAAACGGCGACCAGCGGCTGGGTCAGCTCGGTGTGGATCAGCGCTCGCTCGGCCAGTTCCGGCAACAGCCCGGCTGGCAGGTTGTCGATGCAGTAATAGCCGTTGTCCTCAAGTACATCGAGGGCGGTGCTTTTACCTGAGCCGGAACGGCCGCTGACGATGATCAAACGCATGGCTACTGACCGTTCTGTTCGTCCAGGACAACCTTGTACAAGGCTTCGTTGCTGGTGGCGCTGCGCAGTCTGTCGCGCACCTCTTTGCGGTCCAGCATGCTGGCGATCTGCCGAAGCAGTTCTAGGTGAGCATCGGTGGCGGCTTCCGGGACCAGCAGTACGAATAGCAGGTCGACCGGAGCGCCGTCGATGGCGTCGAAATCGATGGGAGCGTCCAGGTGCATCAGGGCACTGATGGGCGACTCACAGCCTTTGAGGCGACAGTGTGGAATGGCGATGCCGTTGCCAAAACCGGTGGAACCCAGCTTTTCACGGGCGATCAGGCTTTCGAAGACATCTTGCATCTCCAGCTCAGGCACTTCGCGGCTGATCAGGTTGGCAATTTGTTCGAGGGCGCGTTTTTTACTGCCGCCCGGCACGTTCACCAGGGAACGGCCGGGGGTCAGGATGCTTTCAAGTCGGATCATGGGAGGGGAGTGTTAGCGACCCGTGCCTTGGAGAAGGTGGAGTTGCTTTTCCTTATGCTTTTTCAGTTGGCGGTCAAGCTTGTCCGTGAGCAAGTCGATGGCGGCATACATATCGTCATGTTCTGCGTTGGCGACGACTTCCCCACCATGGATGTGCAGCGTGGCCTCGATTTTCTGCTTCAGCTTCTCGACGGCCAGCGTTACCTGCACATTCGTAATCTTGTCAAAGTGCCGCTCCAGTCGGTCGAGTTTTTCGCCGATGTAAGCGCGCAGGGGTTCGGTCACTTCCAGTTGGTGTCCACTGATGTTGACTTGCATACAGCTTCTCCTTCGTTGCCAGTGCATAAAGCGGCAGGTCGATTGACCTGCCACTGGAACGCTGTGGCGAGCCCGGCGGTTACATCAACCGCTTCCGTTCGCTGGAAGGCGCAATCCCAAGGGATTCGCGGTACTTGGCGACGGTACGGCGGGCTACCTGAATGCCTTGTGCCTCCAGTAAACCAGCGATCTTGCTGTCACTCAACGGCTTTTTCTGATTTTCCGCGGCGACCAGTTTCTTGATGATCGCGCGGATCGCCGTGGACGAGCATTCACCGCCTTCGGAGGTACTGACGTGGCTGGAGAAAAAGTATTTCAGTTCATAAATGCCCCGTGGGGTATGCATGAATTTTTGCGTGGTCACCCGGGAAATCGTCGATTCGTGCATGCCGACGGCTTCGGCGATGTCATGCAGCACCAGGGGTTTCATCGCTTCATCGCCGTACTCGAGAAAGCCGCGCTGATGCTCGACGATCTGGGTGGCGACTTTCATCAGGGTTTCGTTGCGGCTCTGCAGGCTCTTGATGAACCAGCGGGCTTCCTGCAGCTGGTTGCGCATGAAGGTGTTGTCGGCGCTGGTGTCGGCGCGCCGCACGAAACCGGCGTACTGCGGGTTGACGCGCAGGCGTGGCACGGATTCCTGGTTCAGTTCCACCAGCCAGCGTTCGTTGTCCTTGCGCACGATGACGTCGGGGACCACGTATTCGGCTTCGGTGGATTCGATCTGCGAGCCCGGGCGTGGGTTGAGGCTCTGCACCAGTTCGATGACCTGGCGCAGTTCGTCTTCCTTGAGCTTCATGCGCCGCATCAGCTGGCTGTAGTCACGGCTGCCGAGCAGGTCGATGAAGTCGGTGACCAGGCGCTTGGCCTCGGTCAGCCAAGGCGTCTTGGCGGGTAGCTGTCGCAGTTGCAGCAGCAGGCATTCGCCCAGGTTGCGGGCACCGATGCCGGCTGGCTCGAATTGCTGGATGCGGTGCAGGACGGCCTCGATTTCGTCGAGTTCGATGTCCAGCTCCGGGTCGAAGGCCTCGTGGATTTCCTCGAGGGTCTCGTCCAGGTAGCCTTGATTGTTGATGCAGTCGATCAGGGTCACGGCGATCAGGCGATCGGTGTCGGACATGGGCGCCAGGTTCAACTGCCAGAGCAGATGGCTCTGCAGGCTTTCGCCGGCCGAGGTGCGGGTGGTGAAGTCCCACTCGTCGTCATCGTTGCTGGGCAGGCTGCTGGCGCTGGTCTGGTAGACATCTTCCCAGGCGGTGTCGACCGGCAGGTCGTTGGGAATGCGCTCGTTCCATTCGCCGTCCTCGAGGTTGTCCACCGTTGGGGCGGTTTCCTGATAGGAGGTTTCCTGGAGATCGGTATTGGGCTTCTGCTCGGGGTTGTCGGCCAGTGGATCGGTGTTATCGAAGTCGTCGCCTTCTTCCTGGCGTTCGAGCATCGGGTTGGACTCCAGGGCCTCCTGGATCTCCTGTTGCAGGTCCAGGGTCGACAATTGGAGCAGGCGGATGGCCTGTTGCAGCTGCGGGGTCATCGTCAGCTGCTGGCCCATTCTGAGGACTAGCGATGGTTTCATGGCAGGGGCTTAACACCTTATTCGCCGGCGCACATGCGCCATCCACTACAGGGCGCGTGAGCGCCAAACATAAGCAAATTATATGCCTGAAACTGAAGTGTTTGCCTAGAGCGCTGTAACAATAAAAACGGTGGGGTTTTATCGCGGCAGGCGCTCTGGCGACCAGCCAAACACCTCAAGGCTTACAGACGGAACTCATGCCCCAGGTACACTTCCTTGACCAGCTCGTTGGCGAGGATGGTCTCGGCGTCGCCTTCGGCGATCAGTTGGCCGTCGTTGACGATGTAGGCGGTTTCGCAGATGTCCAGGGTTTCACGGACGTTGTGGTCAGTGATGAGCACGCCGATGCCCTTGGCCTTCAGGTGGTGAATGATCTGCTTGATGTCGCCTACCGAGATCGGGTCCACGCCGGCGAAAGGTTCGTCGAGCAGGATGAACTTGGGGGCGGTGGCCAGTGCGCGGGCGATTTCCACACGACGACGTTCGCCGCCGGAGAGGCTCATGCCGAGGTTGTCGCGGATGTGGCTGATGTGGAATTCCTGCAGCAGGCTTTCCAGCTCCTGGCGACGACCGGCCTTGTCGAGCTCCTTGCGGGTCTCGAGGATGGCCATGATGTTGTCGGCTACCGAGAGCTTGCGGAAGATCGAGGCTTCCTGGGGCAGGTAGCCGATCCCGGCGCGGGCGCGGCCGTGCATCGGCTGATGGCTGACATCCAGGTCGTCGATCAGGATGCGCCCCTGATCGGCCTGGACCAGGCCGACGATCATGTAGAAGCAGGTGGTCTTGCCGGCGCCGTTGGGGCCGAGCAGGCCGACGATCTGGCCGCTGTCGATGGACAGGCTGACGTCACGCACGACCTGGCGGCTCTTGTAGCTCTTGGCCAAGTGCTGGGCTTTCAGAGTTGCCATTACTGGGCCTTTTGCTCGTCGGTTTTCTTTTTCGGCTGGATGACCATGTCGATCCGTGGGCGTGTCTCAGTGACTTTGCTGCCGGTGGCGCGACCGGCGCTGGCGAGCTTCTTGTTCGTGTCGTAGACGATCTTCTCGCCCTGGGTGATGTTGCCGTCCTTGTCGATGACCTTGGCGCGGTCGATCAGTACGACGCGGTTCTGGTTGGCGTGGTACTGGATGGTCACGCCGTAGCCCTGGACAGGCTTGGTGTCGCCCTGGGTCTGCAGCTGTTCGAAGTAGGCCAGGTTGCCCACGGAGGTCACTACGTCGATATCGCCGGTCTGGGTGCGGGTGATGGTCACGGTATTGCCGGTGACCTTCATCGAGCCCTGGGTGATGATCACGTCGCCTCGGTAGGTCGCTACGCCGTTCTTGTCGTCCAGTTGAGCGTCGTCGGCCTGGATGCGGATCGGTTGCTGGCTATCGTTCGGCAGAGCCCAGGCGCTCACGCTTCCCAGTGCTGCGCCCAGACTGAGCAAAATAGGGAGGGTTTTAACGAGCCTCATACTGTCCTCTTACGTTCGATAGCAGGTTCATCCTGCCGTCTTTCAAATACGCTTTCATTCCCTTGCCAGTCGTCACGCCGCCGGCGCCGTCGATTCTAACGTCTTGATCGGTCTGCGCATATTGCTTCTGCGGGAATACTGTCATGCGGGTCGTGGTGACCAGCAGGTTGCGATTTTTCTCGTCGGTGCGGGAAACCCGTACCGAATCGATCAGTTCCACCTCGGTGCCATCCGGGTTGACTTCGCCGCGCTCGCTCTTGACGTGCCAGGGGAAGGCGGTGCCGCGATACATCAGCAGGTCCGGCTGGGTCAGCAAGGTGATCTCGGAGGCCTTGAGGTGCTCGACCTTGTCGGAGGTCATCTCGTACTGCAGCTTGCCGTCTGGCAGGTACTGCACGCTATGGGCGTTGATGGCGTAGTAGTCGATGGCGTTTTCGTCGACCTGCACCACCGGCTTGTCGAGGAAGCGTTCCGGGCTGATGTTCCAGTATCCCACCGCCAGGAACAGCGCGGTGATGACGCCGAAGATCAGTATGTTGCGAATCTTTTTGCTCAGCATGGGAGGCTCTATAAGTAGGCGGCGTTGGCCGCTTCAAGGCTGCCTTGGGCGCGCAGGATCAGTTCGCAGAACTCGCGGGCGGCGCCTTCGCCGCCACGGGCCTGGGTGACGCCGTGGGCGTGTTCGCGGACGAAACTGGCGGCGTTGGCCACGGCCATGCCCAGGCCGACCCGACGGATCACCGGCAGGTCCGGCAGGTCGTCGCCCAGATAGGCGACCTGTTCATAGCTTAGGCCCAGTTGGGCCAGAAGCCCGTCCAGCACCACGAGTTTGTCTTCGCGGCCCTGAAACAGATGGGGGATCCCCAGATTTTTCGCCCGGCGCTCGACCACCGGCGTCTTGCGTCCGCTGATGATCGCCGTCTGTACGCCGGCGGCCATCAGCATTTTGATGCC
>NZ_JBNNVU010000090.1:0-22909 GCF_050280705.1 Pseudomonas sp. NPDC089530
GGAATCTTAAATGAGTACCGGTAGAATCCAGGTCGCCGAGCAGGACGGCACCTTTGTCCTGAAGTTCGTCGGTGAAGTGCGCCTGACCCTGTGTTCGGCGCTGGATGCGACTATTGAGCGGATCTTCACGGCGCTGAATTTCTCGGCGATCGTGATCGACCTGACCGAAACCCGCAGCATCGACAGCACCACCCTTGGCCTGCTGGCCAAGCTGTCGATCCTGTCGCGGCAGAAGGTCGGCCTACTGCCGACCGTCGTCACCACCCACGAAGACATCACGCGGCTGCTGCAGTCCATGGGCTTCGATCAGGTGTTCAACATCGTTGACCGCCCGATCCCGTGCCCGGAATGCCTGACCGACCTGCCATCCCAGGACCAGTCGGAAGAGGTAGTGCGGCTCAAGGTGCTGGAAGCGCACAAGATCCTCATGGGCTTGAACGACTCCAATCGCGAGGCTTTCCACGATCTGGTGAACGCCCTGGAGCGTCACTGATCCGATAAAACCTCAGCGCATAAAAAAGGGCGAACCCGCGAGGGTTCGCCCTTTTTGCGTAGGCGCTCGCTCGATCAGAGCTTGGCGGCCAGCAGTGCCTCGAGTTTTTCCTGGTCGCGGGCGAACTGGCGGATGCCTTCGGCCAGTTTCTCGGTGGCCATGGCGTCTTCGTTGGAGGCCCAACGGAACTGCGCTTCGTTCAGACTCTGGCGGGCTTCGCCAGCGTGGCCCGGCGCCAGTTTACGCTCCAGCTTGCCGGTGTCGGCGGCCAGTTTCTCGATCAGGTCCGGGCTGATGGTCAGGCGGTCGCAGCCGGCCAGTTGCTCGATCTGGTTCAGGTTGCGGAAGCTGGCGCCCATGACCACGGTCTTGTAGTCATTGGCCTTGTAGTAGTTGTAGATGCGGGTCACCGACTGCACGCCCGGGTCATCGGCACCGGTGTAGTCGTTGCCGCTGGCTTTCTTGTACCAGTCGTAGATACGGCCCACGAACGGCGAGATCAGGAACACGCCAGCCTCGGCGCAGGCGATCGCCTGGGCGAAGGAGAACAGCAGCGTCAGGTTGGTCTGGATGCCGTCGCGCTCCAGCTGCTCGGCTGCGCGGATGCCTTCCCAGGTGGAGGCGATCTTGATCAGTACCCGGTCACGGCCGATGCCGGCCTTGTCATACAGCTCGATCAGGCGATGGGCGCGCTTGAGCATGGCGTCGGTATCGAACGACAGGCGAGCATCCACTTCGGTGGAAATACGGCCCGGAATCACTTTCAGGATCTCTTTGCCCACCGCGACGCCGAAACGGTCGCTGGCCAGGCCGATGTCACCCTTGACGTCGCTGACGGCGGCGTTCAGCAGCTCGGCGTAACCGGGAATGGCCGCGGCCTTGAGCAGCAGGGAAGGGTTGGTGGTGGCGTCTACCGGCTTGACCCGGGCGATAGCGTCGAAGTCGCCGGTGTCGGCAACCACGGTGGTGAACTGCTTGAGTTGTTCCAGCTTGGAAGTCATGAGTGTGCTCTGTCCTGTGGGTCTGTTGACATTACCCGAGCGCCGACAGCCGCTCAAGGGCACGAATAGGGAAGCGAATGCCTGAACGAGCCCCAAGGGCAACAACCTGAAAACAGCTGTTTGAATGCTGGGGCGCTATCCGTCTCATACGATGCCAAAAGCCCCCTCAGGTTCAACTCGCGCGAGGGTTAACGGCCTGCGAGCAACTGTCCTGCCTGATCCAGCAGTGCCAGCGGGTCCTTGGCCTTGTGGATGTCCACCGAGAGCAGTTGGCGGAACTTGCGCGCCCCCGGGAAACCGGTGCCCAGCCCCAAGATATGGCGCGTGATGTGGTGCATGGCGCCGCCCGCGGCCAGGTGCCTGGCGATATAGGGGCGCAACTGCGCCAGGGCCTCGGCTCGGGAAATCACCGGAGCCGTGCTGCCGAACAATTGTTGATCCACCTCGGCCAGCAGATAGGGGTTGTGATAGGCCTCGCGCCCCAACATCACTCCATCGAAGGTCTGCAGATGCTCATGGCAGTCCTCCAGGGTCTTGATGCCGCCGTTGAGGATGATTTCCAGCTCCGGGAAATCGGTCTTCAAGCGCGCCGCCACGTCGTAACGCAGCGGTGGAATGTCACGGTTTTCCTTCGGCGACAGCCCTTCGAGAATCGCGATCCGCGCATGCACGGTAAAGCTGGTGCAGCCGGCCTCGCGCACCTGGCCAACGAAATCGCACAGCTCTTCATAACTGTCGCGGCCATTGATGCCGATCCGATGCTTGACCGTCACCGGGATGCTCACCGCATCGCGCATTGCCTTCACGCAATCGGCCACCAGCCCCGGATGCCCCATCAGGCACGCGCCGATCATATTGTTCTGCACCCGATCGCTCGGACAGCCGACGTTGAGGTTCACCTCGTCGTAACCATGCTCCTGCGCCATCCGCGCGCACGCCGCCAGATCCGCCGGCGTACTGCCGCCCAACTGCAACGCCAAAGGATGCTCGGACTCGTCGTGACGCAGAAAGCGTTCATGGTCGCCGTTGAGTAGTGCACCGGTGGTGACCATCTCGGTGTAGAGCAGGGCGTGCTTGGAGAGCAGGCGTAGGAAGAAGCGGCAGTGCCTATCAGTCCAGTCCATCATCGGCGCCACGGAGAAGCGGCGGGAAAGGGCTGGCGCGGCGGTTGGAGCAGGAGATAAGAGCATTGGGCAATCTGGATGGGCGAGGCGAAGGGGAGGAAGTTTATCAGGAATGGGGGCGGCGCGTTGAGAAGGAGCCAGCAGGTGAATGAGTGGTGGGTGGCGTTGAATGGTGAGGTGTCATGACTGACGAATAATTTGCATGCTGCATGAGAACTTCTTCATGCACTCTGGAATTTCACCTCTCTCAATGGATTCAAACAGTTCGGTAGGATCGAATGTCCAGTGAATTTCTGTGCTTTCATAATAGGCTGATGCTCGAATGAGCGCGTGTTCGAATCTCAAGGTTTCGTTTAGATAAGGGACCGCATTTATTATTTCGGGGCGAGTCAGAATGAATTTCGCGAAAGTATCAGCTTCGATTACTGAAAAGCTGTCGGGCGGCCATTTTAAACAAAATTCATTAAAGAGGGTGCGCGTCGCGGTTTTGCCTAGAGTCAGAAGAAGTAGCAGGGTTGAGTATCTCAGCGCTCGGGCAATGTTCGAGTATCGGGTTTCGGATATCAAATGACGATAGACCGAGAGTCCGGGATCCTCTAGGTGATTTGGAAGATCATGGTTGTCGATGGGAGGGTAGTGATTGATTTTTGATAAGAGGGTGGACTCCCAGGTAGAAGCTTTAGCTTCGTCTGTGGATGTTTCTTTTGGGTAAGAAGTTACAATATGTTTAATGGCTAAGGTGTTGGTTGTTTTGCGGTATGACCATAGATTGTGTAGTTCCTCCAGTTGTTTTCGAATGGCGGTCAGGCCGACTTTCTGTATGTGCTCAGGAAGTATTTCAAATATGATTGACTGGATATTTGTTAGACTTGGAATGACTGCTTTTGTTAATTCCATTAGTTTGGCGGGGGCGAGTGAGTCGTGCGAGTCCAACCAGAAGTCATTGAGTTTCATTCCGCCGGCAAGATGGACCTCCCAAACTCGCTCGAGCGGGATTTCGTTAAGAGCGGCTTCGATAGATTGACGTCCATTCAGTTCATTGCACCACAAGTTGTGCAGGTCTAGAACGATTCCACAATCTGCTCCAGAGGCTACGCGGGCGAAAAACTCGCCATCCGAGAGTTCCAGCTTGTGCGGCTTTAGATAGTTGACGCCGGTTTCGAATGCTATGGGCTTTTTTGTTGCTGAGGATAGTTTTCGTAAATTCCGGATGGCTAGCTCTATGGTTGCCTCGGTCTGTAGCGGGGGTAATAAGAAGCCCGTTTCTACGCATGCTCCTTCTATCAGGTGGCGGTTGAAACTTAGGTGTTCGCTTACCCATTTTGGGTCTATCAGTTCAATCGTGCGTCTGAGCGGGGTCAGGTAATCCAGTTCGTCTTCGCATGTGCCGCCGATCGGATTCCCAACGCTATGGATAAGTTTGTCCTGAGGGAGTTTTGACAGGGTTGAAAGCAAGCCTGAATTTGGCTCGTAGGAAAATGTGGAGTCTTTCTTGAGTTTTTTCCAGAACGCTTGTGGCTCAATCTCGAGGACGTTGACTAAGTCAGCGTCCTCTACAATTGAATTGAGCTCAGGCCAATAGATGACTCCGACGCCAAGTGCTTTCATCTGAGTCAAATATTAAATTTTTGACCGGATATTTTTTCGACTTCTAGCGTTTTGGGGTTGGCTATGAAGTCTTCCATGGTGTGGAATTCCAAGGTTAATCCTGAATGGCAACCAGGGCATCCAAACTTCTTCAGTGCGTTCGCCGTGATTCTGTTCATCTTGTCTAAATCAAAGGCGATATCTTTGGTTATTAGGATGCGGACTCTGTCTTTTGGTGGGAGGGGTTGTGGGGTTAGTTGCGCTTCTTGTCCTGATGCTGAGTGTGGCATGATTCCGTTCCTCCATGAGAAGTAATATTTTACTTCGCTGTTTATTTTATATGTGGTGGAGGTGGTGCTCATATTGTTTTGGATTTAGTGCTATAGCAAAAAAGGGTATTCGCGGGTTGCAAGGCGAAGCGGCTTTGAATGGCATGAAGAACAAGTCGCCGTTGATCGCTAGTTGAGCTTCCGTTGGGCATGAATCATTTGAGGTGGTCCGCCAACTCCCGAGCCCGCTGCACCGCTTCCCGCCGCGCGTTCTGATCCACCTCATTCCCCAAAATGGTCTTTTCCACAATCAACGCGTGTACCTCCTTGACTCCGACAAACCCCAACCAGGCCTCGACATAAGGTTTCTGGAAGTCATAGCGCTGCGCCGGGGTGTCGGACTGCGGCGAGAAGTCGAGGCCGCGGGCGTAGGCGACGACGGCGGTTTTGTGTTGCAGCAGGCCTTGCAGGCCGTGTTCGGCGGTGAAGCTGAAGAGGATGTCTTTCTGCGAGACCAGGTCGATGAAGTGCTTGAGCTTGTAGGGGATGCTGTAGTTCCACAGGGGCACGGAGAGCACCAGCAGGTCGGCGTTGTGCAGGTGGGCGGCGAGGGCCTTGAGGGTGTTCCAGGCGTCTTGTTGGGGCGGGGTGAGGGCGAGGCCTTGCAGGCCGGCGTATTTGGCGTCCATGGCGTGCTGGCCGAACTCCGGCAGGTCCAGGTCCCACAGGTCCAGGGTGCTGACTTGGCAGTGGGGATGATGGCTCAGGTAGCGGTCGATAAAGCCGAGGGCGACTTGTTGCGAGGCCGAGCGGTCTTTGCGTGGGGAGCATTGGATGTGCAGGAGGCGGGGCATGGTGGCATCTCAGGTCGAAGGTGCCGGGCATTGCAACATAGCGATTAGTGGAATATAAATTGTAAATAAACGGCTTATTAATCACGTATCTTTATATGTTCGATGTTCTGTTGCTCAAGACCTTTGTGGCGGTGGTGGACGAGGAAGGCTTCAGTCGCGCGGCCGAACGGCTGCACCTGACGCAGTCGGCGGTCAGCGGCCATCTGCGCCGCCTGGAAGAGCAGGTCGGCAAGCCTTTGCTCACCCGTACCACACGCTCCCAGCACTTGACCGCCGACGGCGAGCGCCTGATGGCCTACGCCCGAGCCATCCTGGCCCTGAACCGCGATGCCTGGGCCGAGCTGACGCGTTCGCCGTTTCACGGCCGGGTGCGGATCGGCATGTCCGAGGACTTTGCCGAGCCCCGTCTGCTGCGCCTTTTGCAGGAGTTCGCGGCGCAGTACCCAGGCATGGAAATCGACGTTCAGGTGAATATTCCCGGCACATTGCTGGAGCACATACGCCAGGGCGATCTCGAGGTGGTCATCGGTTCGTTGTGTGAAACCAGCAAGCCCGGGGTGCTGCTGTGGCAGGAGCCGTTGGTCTGGGCCTGTTCCGAGCATCAGGCCATGAGCCGGTTGCCGGCCCAATTGCCGTTGGCGCTGTTTCCCGAGCCATGTCCTTATCGGGCTGTCGCCCTGCAGCGCTTGGCCCAGGCGGGGATCGCCCAGCGTATGGCGATGCTCTGCACCAGCACGACGGCATTGAGGGCCGCAGCGTTGTCCGGGTTTGCCGTGGCACCCATGGCCATGAGTCAACTAGGGCAGGGGCTTGCGGTGTTAGGGGCTGAGCATGGTTTGCCGGAACTGCCCGATGCGGAGTTTCGGCTGTTCACGTCCAGGGATGCCGATCAGGGCGTGGCGGCGGCATTGTCTCAGGTGATCACGATGTATTGTGTGGCGCGGCGGGCCTAGCCGTTTGCCAGGCCAGGTTCAGCGGCGCGACTGCCCAGGGGGCATCGGGCAGTCGCTTGAGTGGGGTTAGAGGTCCAGGCCTTCCTGGATCACCGACAGCAGTGAGTCCTCGCTGAGTTCGATCGGATCCAGTGTGGCCTTGCCGGAGCTTGCAACCGTCTGAATCAGCCAGTGCCCTTCGCCATGTTCGCCGCCGTTGCGCAGCATGTAGCGTTCCGGGCCTTTGCCGTGGATTTCGACGCGGCCTGCGCCGCCAATGGTGAAGCGGGCGATGGGGTCGAACAGGATGCTCTGGTGATTGCCCTCGATCAGCAGTTGATCGATGGCGTAGTTGAAGGTGGCGCCCGAGGTGTGGCTCTCGAATACGCGCGTGGGGACGCGGCGGATATTCAAGCCGACTTCCGACAGGGGGATCAGCCAGGTCTCGATCTGGTGGTACATCTCATAGACTTGTGCAGGCCACAGCTCGATGGCCTTGTCCGCCGAGATGTCTTCCTTGGCCCAGCTGTCCTGTTTCTGTTTGAGCCTTGCGGCGAGTTCATCGACCTTACTCATTCCGACGTCCTATCGTGATGTGAGGGTAAGTGCAGTTCAGAAGGTACTTTACCTTGGCGGACGGTGACCAGCGATTCATGATCGTTCGCAGGGTGACGATACTAGTATTGTGCTGAAGTGTTTTTTATAGATCACTGATGGGTATCAGAAAAATGCTCTACATTTTCAGACGGTGCCACCCTGAATTGCTCAGAGTTACCTCTTAGGATTGGCCACTAACGGCGCCCGGCTGCATCGCATGCCTTACCCTGCCAGGATGATGCTTTGCCTATCCCGATTCACGACCCTGATCAGCCCTTCGATCGTGCCTTGAAACGACTCCCTCTGCTCAAGGCGGCGGTGGTATTCATTTCGACGGTTTGCCTGTGCCTGTGCGGCCTGCTTTATCTGCAGCTGGCGCAGTCCTATCACTACGATATGGAGCGGGCGCAGGTCGCCTCGTCGAACCTGGCCCGGGCCATGGCCCAGCAGGCCGAAGACACCTTCGTCGAGTCCGATCTGGTGCTGGCCAGCCTGGCCGACTGGATTCAGAAAGACGGCTATGGCCCGGCACAGCAGCCGTTCCTGAAGAAAATCTTCGCGCAACGGGCACAGGCGCTGAAACAGTTGCACGGTCTGTTTCTGTTCGACCGGGAGGGGCATTGGGTCGTGACCTCGTTCGAGCAATTGCCGCGTACCGAAGGCATCACCGATCGGGACTATTTCCGCTTTCATCAACAGAACGCTTCCCTGCAGGCTCACGTCGGCCCGGCGATCCGCAGTCGGGAAAACGGTGAGTGGATCATTCCGTTGTCCCGGCGTCTGAACGACAAGCAGGGCAATTTCGAAGGGGTGTTGCTGGCGGGCATCAGGCAGGCCTATTTCGACCAGTTCTTCAAAAGCTTCGACATCGGTGACGACGGCAGCATGTTCCTTGCCCTGTCCGACGGCACCCTGCTGGCGAGGCGCCCGTTGGAAGAGCGGCAGATCGGTGCGTCCCTGGCGCGCGGGGAGATCTTCAGCAAGTACTTGCCCCAGGCCCCTTCGGGCACCGCGATGATTCGTTCGCTGGTCGACAGGAAGACGCGGCTCTACGGCTATCGTCAGCTGGAGGCCTATCCGTTGGTGGTCAGCGCGGCGAGTTCGAAGGATGCGATCCTCAAGGACTGGTACGCCAGCGCTTATCAGTCCAGCGCGATTGTCGCCCTGGTGGTATTGGGGGTCGGCCTGTTCGGCTGGGTCTTCGTGCATCAGGTGCGCGATGGCGAACGCATCGAGGCTGACCTGCGGACCGCACAGGCAGCGCTGGAAGTGATCGCCACCCAGGACAGCCTGACCGGCCTGGCCAATCGTCGGCTGTTCGAGCGCGCGCTGGAGACCGAGTTCGGGCGCGGAGGGCGGCAGGCGAGCCCGCTGAGCCTGATCATGCTCGATATCGATTTCTTCAAGCGCTACAACGATACCTACGGTCATGTCGCCGGCGATCAATGCCTGGCCGAAGTGGCCCAGGTGTTGCGCGATTGCTGCCAGCGTAAGGTCGACCTGGCGGTGCGTTATGGCGGTGAGGAGTTCGTGGTCCTGCTGCCCGACACCGAGATGCAGGGCGCCCTGGCCATGGCCGAGCAGATTCGTCGCGCGGTCCTGGAGAAAAACATCCCCCATACCGGCTCGCCTTTCGGTTGCGTCACCCTCAGTCTGGGCTGCTATTGCTTCGTGCCGAGCGGACAGGACAGCACCGAAGCCTTTCTCGAACACGCCGATGCCGCGCTGTACCAGGCCAAGAAATCGGGGCGTAATCAGGTGGCGGTCGAGTGCGTCGGCGAACCGCTGGCCCGCTCGGATCGCTGACCGCCGGCGGGTAGTGCATTCGGATTAGCCGCCTGTTACAGGCAGGCGCCTTGGCAAGGTCCGTCAGCAGGTTGTTTCGAGCCGGGATATTGGCCAAATCAATTGTCGGTCCGGGCCCTTTATGGCTTATACATAGCGCCGTTACGCGACACCTCATGTATAAGGACAACCCCATGAGCCAGCCCCACCTGATGAACTTCGCGCTTTACCTGCACCGGCTCGGCTATGACAGCCCACCACCGCCGACCCTGGCGACCTTGCGCGAGCTGCAGCTGCGCCACACCAGTACCTTTGCCTTCGAAAGCCTTTCGACCCTGTTGCGCGTGCCGGTGCCGATCGACCTGGCTTCGGTGGAGTACAAGGTCCTGCAGGAGGGGCGCGGCGGTTACTGCTACGAACTCAATCAGATGTACCTGGTGCTGTTGCAGCACCTGGGGTTCGAGGCGCGGGGCATTACCGGGCGGGTGGTGATGGGCGGTCCGGAAGATGCCTGGCCGGCGCGGACCCATCGCCTGGTGCTGCTGACCCTGGATGGCGTGCGTTATGTTTCGGATGTCGGCTTCGGCGGCATGGTGCCCACCGCGCCGCTGCTACTCGACACCGAGGAGGAGCAGAGCACGCCCCACGAGCCGTATCGCATCACCCAGCGTGACGGTAATTACACCCTGCGCGCCAAGGTCGCCGGCGAGTGGCGGGCGATGTATGTGTTCGACCTGCAGCGGCAGGAAGCCGCGGATTACGAAATGGGCAACTGGTTCGTCTCGACCCATAAGGACTCGCCGTTTCTTGGCCAACTGAAAGTCGCGCTGATGGGCCAGGGCCTGCGCCGCACCCTCAATAACGGCAGCTACGCCGTGCATCGTCTGGGCCAGGACAGCGAGCGGCGGCAGATCACCGATCCGGACGAGCTGATCGCCCTGTTGCAGAACGAGTTCGCCATTCGGGTGCCGCAGCATCCACGACTGCGGGAAGTCCTGGGCGAATTGCTCGCGGTACCGCAATCGGTCTGATCGGCCAGGGCCTCAGGGCTCCTCGGTATCGAGGTCGAGGGGCGGGTAGAAACAGGCGATGGTTAAGAGGCATCCAGGGTCATGGCCATAAGGGCGTTCGCTCAATCCTCTGGCCATGACCATCTCTTTGCTGGCGGCGATAGGCCCAGTGGGTCAGCAGCGCCACCAGCGCACTGTCCAGCAACCAGAGTGGCATCAACAAGCGCAGGCCTGGATGAAGGCAGAGCAGGCCGGCGATCGCCAGTCCCAGCAGCAGGCTGCTGCCCCAGTTGGCGTGACCTTTGCTGCGGAGCAGGGCGTACAGCGGTGTGAACACCAGCGCCATGGGCAGAAAGCCGAACAGGGCGCCGCCAGCGACGAACACCGCAAATGTCCCCAGGCCACTCCAGAACCCTTGCCACAGGCTGTCGGCGAAGCAGGCGCTGAATACGGCAAAGGCAAAACCTTGCAGGGCAACGACCGTGCGGAAGCTGCCATAGGCGAGGCGGAAGGTGTCTCCAAGAAGGGGCATTCGATCGCTTCCCTGCGCTGATCAAGGGCGTCGCCTGGGGTGGCGCACCGAGGCGGGGATTCTATCAGCGCTGGCTATCCGTTGCGGTCTTCGGGGGCTCGGGGAGCGGAAGGTTTTGCCATTGGGAGGGCATGGGTTGTGGAGAAAGGCGATGTCGGGAAAGTGTATACAAATCTATGGACATTTGTCTTTAGTGTTGAATACAGTGTGCCCCATAACAAAAACCAGGGACTCCCCACACCATGAAGACGCCCTCTGTTTCACCGCAACGGCCCGAAGATGAAAACCTGGGTCTTGGCGCGAATATGGCTTACGGCCTGCAGCATGTTCTGACCATGTACGGCGGTATCGTCGCGGTGCCTTTGATCGTCGGCCAGGCGGCCGGCCTGGCGCCGGCGGATATCGGTCTGCTGATCGCGGCGTCGTTGTTTGCCGGTGGTCTGGCGACACTCCTGCAAACTCTCGGCCTGCCGTTTTTCGGCTGCCAGCTGCCGCTGGTCCAGGGCGTGTCCTTCTCCGGTGTAGCGACCATGGTGGCGATTGTCGGCAGCGGTGGCGAAGGGGGCTTCCAGTCGATTCTCGGGGCGGTGATCGCCGCCTCGCTGATAGGCCTGCTGATCACCCCGGTGTTCTCCCGCATCACCCAATTCTTTCCGCCGCTGGTCACGGGCATCGTGATCACCACCATCGGCCTGACCCTGATGCCCGTGGCCGCACGCTGGGCCATGGGCGGCAACAGCCACGCGGAAAACTTCGGCAGCATGGCCAATATCGGCCTGGCGGCCGTCACCCTGGTCCTGGTGTTGCTGCTGAGCAAGATCGGCAGCGCGACCATCTCCCGCCTGTCGATCCTGTTGGCCATGGTGGTGGGGACGATCATCGCGGTGTTCCTGGGCATGGCCGACTTCTCCATGGTCACCCAGGGGCCGATGTTCGGCTTCCCGACGCCGTTTCATTTCGGCATGCCGACCTTCCATTTCGCCGCCATCCTGTCGATGTGCATCGTGGTCATGGTGACCCTGGTGGAAACCTCGGCCGACATCCTCGCGGTGGGGGAGATCATCGACACCAAGGTCGACTCCAAGCGTTTGGGCAACGGCCTGCGCGCCGACATGCTGTCGAGCATGATCGCGCCGATCTTCGGCTCCTTCACCCAGAGCGCCTTCGCCCAGAACGTCGGGCTGGTGGCGGTGACCGGGATCAAGAGTCGCTACGTGGTGGCCACCGGCGGGGTGTTCCTGGTGATCCTCGGCCTGCTGCCGTTCATGGGGCGGGTGATTGCCGCGGTACCGACTTCGGTGCTCGGCGGCGCTGGCATCGTGCTGTTCGGTACCGTGGCGGCCAGCGGGATCCGTACCCTGTCCAAGGTCGACTACCGCAACAACGTCAACCTGATCATCGTCGCCACCTCGATCGGCTTCGGCATGATCCCCATTGCCGCGCCGAACTTCTACGACCACTTCCCAAGCTGGTTCGCCACCATCTTCCATTCCGGCATCAGTTCGTCGGCGATCATGGCCATCGTGCTGAACCTGACCTTCAACCACTTCACCCTGGGCAATTCCGACCAGCAATCGGTCTTTGCCGTGGCGTCCGAGCGCACCCTGCGTTACCAGGACCTGGCGGTGCTGCGCGAAGGCGACTATTTCAGTGGCGGCAAGCTGCACGATGCCGAGGGCAACGAGATCCCGGTGGTGGACACTTCCCATGGCGACCATCATTCGTCCGCGCATCAGACGCCGGCTCATGCCAAAGGCGCAGTCGAAATCAGTAAGGGTTAAGGCTGGTTGAGCCGCCGGATCGGGCGCGACAAGCCCGGCCCTGGCGGTTGCTGGCTATTCCGCGACTTTGGCCGGCAGCCCTTGCCGGACCAGTGACCAGGCGAACAGCACCACCACCGCGGCCGCCGCCGATAGCGTCAGCGGTAGGCCGTGGGCGCCACCGCTCATGGCGGCACCGCTGAGCAGCGGTCCCAGCAGACTGCCAATCCCCCACAACAACCCCGCGCTGGCATTGGCCGTGACCAGGTCGGGACCGCTGAATTCCTGGCCGATCAGGATGATCGCCAGGGTGTACACCCCGCCGGCCGCCGCACCGAGGATCACCAGGCTCGGCCAGAGCAACGCCGGGTAGTCCATCAGCAGCGGCAGCCCCAGGCCGATCACCAATGACACCACCCCGCAGCCCAGGTAGATGGCGGCGCGCCCGGCCTTGTCGGAGAGCCAGCCGAGGGGAAACTGGAAGGCCGCGTCCCCCAGCAGAATGATGCTGACCATCAGCGCCGCGAGTTTGATGGCGTAGCCATGAGTCGCGGCGTAGACCGGAAACAGCGAGAGAATCACCGTATCGAAGAAGGCGAAGAACAGGATGCCTACGCACAGGGCCGGGGCCACGCGAATGAAACCCAGCACCGAAAAGCTCCTGTTCTTGGCGTGCGCGGCAACGGGGTGCTGGCGCGGCAGGGTCATCCAGATCACGGCGATGGCCAGCAGGTAACCCGCGCTGACAGTGGCGATCACCGCCGGCCCTTCAGTGCCGAGCAGGGCCACCAGGCCCGGGCCGATCATTTGGAAGATGGTGAAGCAGGTGGTGTAGACCGCGATCACTCGGCCGCGCACGACGTCGGCGGCCATCTCGTTGACCCAGGTTTCCCCCAGGATAATGATCAGCCCGGCGCCGAAGCCCATGCCGATCCGCGCCAGGCCCAGGCTGGTCAGGCCGATATCGGGAATTTCCAGGGCGGCGATGCTCAGGGCGCACAGGCTGAAACACAGCAGGTAGATCTGCCGGCGGCTGAGTGTCTGGCACAACCCGTTCACCAGGAACGCGGAGAGCATCATGCCGGCGGCGGGAAGGGCCGACATGATGCCGATCTGGGTGTTCGAGGCGCCGGCCTGGTACAGGCGCAAGGCAATGACCGGCACGGTGGAGCCGATGCTCAGGCCGACAATCGAAATGCCGAGAATCAGCGCGGCCAACAGGGTTTTGTTCATGGGCGACACCTGCGCCCGATGGATCGGGCGCTCAAGATGATTTGCTATGGCGCGAAGCTTGGTTCAGGCAAGGTTCCGGGCCGGCCTGCGCAGGCGTAGGCCGGGGGGATCCTGCGGTGAAAAGCCGTTGTCAGCCCGATGCCCGGCAGCTGGAAGCCGCTGCTGCATCAGGTCCGCGCCGGGTTTGGGCGCAACTAGGGGCGGCTGGTATGGGGTGAGAAGGTAAAGGCGAACAGCACGCTGCGACGGCGACGATTGATCGCGCAGTCGGATTGCGACACGGCGAGGATCTGCGATGGGCTCATCGAGAGAAGGGTGTGAGCGGATTGTGCAGGGAAAAACATGGGGCGTGACGGTTGGCGTAAGAAGGGGGCACAGCCTACTTCAGGCGCTGGCGCCAGGCAATCGGATGCAGGTAGTAGCAGGGGGGGCGAAGCGCATCCGCATACCGATTCGGTGTGCGGGGGAATCAATCGGGGGAGAGTGATGCTGAACCGATTCGCCGCAAGAGCAGGGCGCTCCTGGAAGTGTTGCTGGCCAATCGGTGTAGGAAGATGGCTCCACGACCTGGACTCGAACCAGGGACCCAGTGATTAACAGTCACTTGCTCTACCAACTGAGCTATCGCGGAATGCGGCGTATCTTACTGATTAGAAAGGAGAAGTCAAGCCTGGAAAGCAATTTTTCGCAGGGGTGGGCCATTCGGTCCTGTTCATGACATCCATGGCTGGCCAGCACAAGGCTGAACTGGCCGGTTGAAGAGGGTTAACCGCCGAAGGTAAAGGTGCCCAGCATGAACTTCGCCGCCAGGGAAGTGGCCGCCAGTTGCACCAGCCACAGTGCCAGGCCGCCGAGAAATACCCCCAGGGCAATTTGCAGGACCAGGTTCTTTTCGCGTTTCTGCGGGCGGGGAAAGTGGTCCAGTTCGTCGCGGTCGGCTCGTAGGTCGTCGTGTCTCATGGGGTATTCTCGATAGGAAAGAAGGGCACGCAATGCAGTGTAGGAGCGAGCTGGCTCGTGATAAAGCCGTCCCGCCACCGGGTTCAAGGCGCACAAAAAAGGGGGAAGCCTGCAGGCTTCCCCCTTTGCATGGACCGCGTGTGGCTTAGATCACCTGGATGATGGCCTTGGTCACGACGTCGATGTTGCTCTGGTTCAGCGCGGCCACGCAGATGCGGCCGGTGTCCAGGGCGTAGATGCCGAATTCGTTACGCAGGCGCGCCACTTGTTCGGCGGTCAGGCCGGAGTAGGAGAACATGCCGCGCTGACGGGCCACGAAGCTGAAGTCGCGCTGTGGTGCGGCCTTGGCCAGCAGGTCGACCATCTGCAGGCGCATGCCGCGGATGCGCAAGCGCATTTCGGCCAGCTCGGCTTCCCACTGGGCGCGCAGTTCCGGGCTGTTCAGCACGGCGGCGACGATGCTTGCGCCGTGGGTCGGCGGGTTGGAGTAGTTGGTGCGGATCACACGCTTGACCTGCGACAGCACGCGCGCGCTTTCTTCTTTCGATTCGCTGACGATCGACAGGGCGCCCACGCGCTCGCCGTACAGCGAGAAGGACTTGGAGAACGAGCTGGAGACGAAGAAGTTCAGGCCCGATTCGGCGAACAGGCGCACCGCGGCGGCGTCTTCGGCGATGCCGTCGCCGAAGCCCTGGTAGGCCATGTCGAGGAATGGAATCAGGTTCTTCGCCTTGATCACCTGCAGCACGTTTTTCCAGTCTTCAGGGCTCAGGTCGACGCCAGTCGGGTTGTGGCAGCAGGCGTGCAGGACCACGATCGACTGGGCTGGCAGCGCATTGAGGTCTTCCAGCAGGCCGACGCGGTTCACGTCGTGGGTGGCGGCGTCGTAGTAGCGGTAGTTCTGCACCGGGAAACCAGCGGTTTCGAACAGCGCGCGGTGGTTCTCCCAGCTTGGATCGCTGATGGCCACGACGGCGTCAGGCAGCAGTCGCTTGAGGAAGTCGGCACCGATCTTCAGAGCGCCGGTACCGCCGACGGCCTGGGTGGTGACTACGCGACCGGCGGCCAGCAGTGGCGAATCGTTGCCGAACAGCAGCTTCTGCACAGCCTGGTCGTAGGCGGCGATACCGTCGATCGGCAGGTAGCCACGGGAGGCGTGTTGAGCGGCGCGAATCGTCTCGGCTTCGACAACGGCGCGCAGGAGTGGAATGCGTCCCTCCTCGTTGCAGTACACGCCCACTCCAAGGTTGACCTTGTCGGTACGGGTGTCGGCGTTGAATGCTTCGTTGAGGCCCAGGATTGGATCGCGTGGTGCCATTTCGACAGCGGAGAACAGGCTCATTTTTACGGCGGCTCTGAATGGAGTGTGGAGGGACGTGTCACGCTCCAGCCGAATGCACTAGAGCGGTGCACAAACGGGGAGCTAGTATAGAGGCCATCACTGTGCGGGGCGACAGCTGAAAGGGCTTTTCCAGCAAGTTTTTCGGTTTATTTTTCGACCGTTAGTCTTATTGCAATGCCAAAGTCGTAGAGGGGCATAGGACCTTTACCTTGAAAGCGATGGAATTTGCCTCCACATCCCGCACAATCCAGTATTTTTCCCGGTGGCACTCGTCGCCTGCGGTCTTTCTCGTTCCGGGTGCGGCGGCGTCGCACGGCGTGAACCCAGAGGTAGGTTATGTCTGAATTCCAGCTAGTCACCCGCTTCCAGCCTGCCGGCGACCAGCCGGAGGCCATTCGCCTGATGGTCGAGGGCATCGAGGCCGGGTTGGCGCACCAGACGCTGCTCGGTGTGACCGGCTCGGGCAAGACCTTCAGCATCGCCAACGTCATTCAGCACGTGCAGCGACCGACCCTGGTGCTGGCGCCGAACAAGACCCTGGCCGCGCAGCTGTACGGCGAGTTCAAGGCGTTCTTCCCGAACAACGCGGTGGAGTACTTCGTTTCCTATTACGACTACTACCAGCCGGAAGCCTATGTGCCGTCGTCCGACACCTTTATCGAGAAGGACGCCTCGATCAACGATCATATCGAGCAGATGCGCCTGTCGGCGACCAAGGCGCTGCTGGAGCGCAAGGACGCGATCATCGTCACCACGGTGTCCTGCATCTATGGCCTGGGCAGCCCGGAAACCTATCTGAAGATGGTGTTGCACGTCGATCGCGGCGACAAACTCGACCAGCGCGCCTTGCTGCGCCGCCTGGCCGACCTGCAATACACCCGCAACGACATGGACTTCGCCCGCGCCACCTTCCGGGTGCGCGGCGATGTGATCGACATCTACCCGGCGGAATCCGATCTGGAAGCGATCCGCATCGAGCTGTTCGATGACGAGGTGGAAAGCATTTCCGCCTTCGACCCGCTGACCGGCGAAGTCATCCGCAAGTTGCCGCGTTTCACCTTCTACCCCAAGAGCCACTACGTGACGCCGCGGGAAACCCTGCTGGACGCCGTCGAGGGGATCAAGGTCGAGTTGCAGGAGCGCCTGGAATACCTGCGCAGCAACAATAAGCTGGTGGAAGCCCAGCGCCTGGAGCAGCGCACCCGTTTCGACCTGGAAATGATCCTCGAACTGGGGTACTGCAACGGCATCGAAAACTACTCGCGTTATCTGTCCGGGCGTCCTGCCGGGGCCGCGCCGCCGACCCTGTACGACTACCTGCCGGCGGATGCCCTGCTGGTGATCGACGAGTCACACGTCAGCGTGCCCCAGGTCGGCGCCATGTACAAAGGCGACCGCTCGCGCAAGGAAACCCTGGTGGAATACGGCTTCCGCCTGCCTTCGGCGCTGGACAACCGGCCGATGCGTTTCGACGAATGGGAAGGGGTCAGCCCGCAGACCATCTTCGTCTCCGCCACCCCGGGCAACTATGAAGCCGAGCATGCGGGCCGCGTGGTCGAGCAAGTGGTACGGCCCACCGGCCTGGTGGACCCCCAGGTGGAAGTGCGCCCGGCGCTGACCCAGGTCGACGACCTGCTGTCGGAAATCACCCAGCGCGTGGCACAGGAAGAGCGGGTGCTGGTGACCACCCTGACCAAGCGCATGGCCGAGGACCTGACCGATTATCTCGGCGACCATGGTGTGCGCGTGCGTTACCTGCACTCGGACATCGACACCGTGGAGCGGGTCGAGATCATTCGCGACCTGCGCCTGGGCACGTTCGATGTGCTGGTGGGGATCAACCTGCTGCGCGAAGGCCTGGACATGCCGGAAGTGTCGCTGGTGGCGATTCTCGATGCGGACAAGGAAGGCTTCCTGCGCTCCGAACGCTCGCTGATCCAGACCATCGGCCGGGCCGCGCGTAACCTCAACGGCCGGGCGATTCTCTACGCCGACCGCATCACGGGCTCCATGGAGCGGGCCATCGGCGAGACCGAGCGTCGTCGCGACAAGCAGATCGCCTTCAACCTGGCCAATGGCATCACGCCCAAGGGGGTGTTCAAGGACATCACCGACATCATGGAAGGCGCCACCGTGCCCGGTTCGCGGAGCAAGAAGCGCAAAGGCATGGCCAAGGCCGCCGAAGAAAGCGCCCGCTACGAAAACGAGCTGCGTTCGCCCAGCGAGATCGCCAAGCGCATTCGCCAGCTCGAAGAGAAGATGTACCAGCTGGCCCGCGACCTGGAATTCGAGGCCGCGGCCCAGACCCGCGACGAAATTGCCAAGCTGCGCGAGCGTTTGCTGACGGTCTGAGCCTTATGGGTCTCGCTCCTACGGACAGGATCCGAACCGCTATCGATGCGAATGTCCCGTAGCCGCTGTCGAGCCAGGGCGAGGCTGCGATCGACCGCGTAGCGGGCGCCAAACCAGGCGACCGTGTAGGTCAGGTGCACCGCGTTGTCAGAGTTTACGGGGCTACGCCCCGATCGCAGCCTCGCCCTGGCTCGGCAGCGGCTACAGGTGCGCTGTGTTAGCGCGAAATCTGGAGCGAGGCTTGCCCGCGATGGCCGCGGTGCCATCTAGTGCACTTCGCCGGCCTTGACCCCTTGCGGCAAGGCCTTGGTCAACAGAACCGCCAGCATGCTGATACCCAGCGCGATCCCGACAAACTGAAAGGCGTCGTTGTAGGCCATGATCAGCGCTTGCTGGTGGGTGATTTCGCTGAGCTTGCCGAGGGCCGCGCTGTCGCTGCCGAACTTCTCGGCCAGGGCTGTCAGGCGTTCGGCCACTTGCGGGTTGCTCGGCACCACGGATTCGCGCAGGTAATCGAAGTAGGTCTTGGTCCGCGCATCCAGCAGCGTTGCGAGCAGGGCGATGCCGATCGCACCGCCGAGGTTGCGCAGGATATTGAACAGGCTCGAGGCCGATCCAGCGTCCTGGGGCAGGATATAGGCGGTGGCGATCAGCGAAATGGTGACCATGATCAGCGGCTGCCCGAGGGCGCGGATGATCTGGATCTGGTTGAACTGTGGCCCGGCGAAGTCCGGGTTGAGCACCCCCGAAGAAAAGCTCGCCAGGCCGAATAGGCCAAAACCCAGGGCGCACAGCCATTTGGGCGAGACGAACCGCATCAGCTTCGGCACCAGCGGAATCAGGAACAGCTGCGGCACGCCCATCCACATGATCACTTCGCCGATCTGCAGGGCGTTGTAGTTCTGGATCTGCGCCAGGTACAGCGGCAGCAGGTAGATGGAGCCGTACAGCCCGACGCCCATCCCCAGGCTGGAAATGCTCGACAGGCCGAAGTTGCGGTTGCGCAGGATGCCCAGGTTGATCAGCGGGTTGGGCTTGGAGACCTGGATGATGACAAAGGTGATCAGGCTCAGCAGGGCGATACTGCCCAGGCTGACGATCAGGCTGGACTCCAGCCAGTCCTTGCGATGGCCTTCTTCGAGAAACACTTGCAGGCAACCCAGGCCGATGCCCAGGCTGAGAATGCCGGCGTAGTCGGTGCTTTTCAGCAGCTCCCAATGGGCCTCCTTCTTCTCCAGACCGTAGAGCAGGCCGGCGATCATGATCAGGCCGGGCGGCACGTTGATGTAGAAAATGTATTCCCAGCCCCAGTTCTCCGTGAGCCACCCGCCCAGGGTCGGGCCGATGGACGGAGCGAAGGTGGCGGTCATGGCGAACATGGCCATGCCCTTGGCGCGATGGTGCTCGGGGAGCTTGATCAGGGTCAGGGTGAACGCCAGCGGGATCAGCGCGCCGCCGGTAAAGCCCTGCAAGGCGCGAAACACGATCATGCTCTCCAGGCTCCAGGCCATGGAGCAGAGCAGGGAGGCGATCAGGAAACCCACCGAGACCCAGACCGCCAGGCGCCGTGCCGACAACAACTGCACCAGCCAGGCGGTGAGGGGGATCATGATGATCTCCGCCACCAGGTAGGACGTGGAGATCCACGAGCCTTCCTCGAGGGTCGCCGACAGCGCGCCCTGGATGTCCTTGAGCGAGGAGTTGGTGATCTGGATATCGAGCACCGCCATGAAAGCGCCGAGCATCGCGCTCATCACCGCAATCCAGTCGCGCCGGGTCGGTTCGCCGACCGGGCGCAGCAGCTGGTCACCGGCCATCGATGAGTGGTTCTTGGTTCAGGGGGCGGATGTTCACTTTGACGGTCACGGACATGCCCGGGCGGATCTTGCCGTGCAGCGGGTTGTCGGCGGCGAAGGTCAGCTTCACCGGAATACGCTGCACCACCTTGGTGAAGTTACCGGTGGCGTTATCCGGTGGCAGCAGGCTGAACTGCGCGCCCGAGGCGGCGAACAGGCTGTCGACCCGGGCCTCGATGGGGGTGTCGCTGTAGGCGTCGAAACGCAACTCGGCCATTTGTCCCGGTTGCATGTGGCCGATCTGGGTTTCCTTGAAGTTGGCCTGAATCCAGATGTCCTGATCCGGCACGATCGATAGCAGATAGGCCCCAGCCTGCACGTATTGGCCGTTACGCGCAGCACGCTGGCCGATCAGGCCACTGATGGGGGCATGGATCTCGCTGCGGCTCAGGTTCAGTTCGGCCTGGGCCAGGTCGGTGCGGGCGTTGGCGATCAGGGCGTCGAGGCGCTTGATCTCGGCGTTCAGGGCGCTGACCTGCTGACGCAGGCCTTGCAGGTCGGCCTGGGCCTTGGCCACTTGCGAGTGGGCAATATGGTTGTCGGCGGACAGGGTGGTGACCCGCTCTTCGGAGACATAACCCGGCTTGCGCAGGGTTTGCGCGCGGGACAGGTCGATTTGCGAGCGCCCCAGGCTGGCCTGGCTGGAGTCCACCTGGGCCTCGCCGGCGGCGATCAGGCTGGCCTGTTGCGTGAGCTTGCTCTGGGCCTGCAGGCGTTCGGCTTCACGGGTGGCCAGGGCGGCCCTGGCACGGTCCACGGCGAGGTGGAAATCATCGCCCTCGAGCCTGATCAGCAACTGGCCTTTTTCGACGTGCTGGTTGTCCTGCACCAATACCTCGTCGATACGGGCGCCGAGCTGGCTGGAGATGCGGGTGATCTCACCCTGGACATAGGCGTTATCGGTGCTTTCATAAAAGCGTCCATGGAAACACCATTGCGCCAGAAAGCCCAGGGCGATCAGCAGGACCAGGAACAGGAAGATAAACAGGCGACGCTTGAGTTGAGCTGGCATGGGGTGGACAGGCTGTTGTCAGGGAAGTGTAAGAAAGTTTTTCGGCAGGCGAATCTGGCATATGGCCGACCAGCGGTAAATGCCACGAACGGATAATCGGCGGCTCAAGGGGCCGGGCGGCTCGAACAGTCTCAACCTTGGCTTAAATGCCCTGCTCACTGGAGCGGGGCTGGCATCGCCTGTTACCATTCGCCTCTTGTTTCATCTTCGCTTTTCCTATTCTTTCCGAGACATGCCATGACCACCGTCCGCACGCGCATCGCGCCATCGCCTACCGGGGATCCCCACGTAGGTACCGCTTACATCGCCCTGTTCAACTACTGCTTCGCCAAGCAGCATGGCGGTGAGTTCATCCTGCGCATCGAAGACACCGATCAACTGCGTTCGACCCGCGAGTCTGAACAGCAGATTTTCGACGCCTTGCGCTGGCTGGGCATCAACTGGAGCGAAGGCCCGGACGTGGGCGGCCCGCACGGCCCGTACCGGCAGAGCGAGCGCAGCGAGATCTACAAGCAGTACACCCAGCAACTGGTCGATATGGGTCACGCCTTCCCGTGCTTCTGCACCGCCGAAGAGCTGGACCAGATGCGCGCCGAGCAGATGGCTCGCGGCGAGACGCCGCGCTACGACGGCCGCGCGCTGCTGTTGTCCAAGGAAGAGGTGGCGCGCCGCCTGGCCGCCGGCGAGCCCCATGTGATCCGCATGAAGGTGCCGAGCGAAGGCGTCTGCGTGGTGCCGGACATGCTGCGTGGCGACGTCGAGATCCCGTGGGATCGGATGGACATGCAGGTACTGATGAAGACCGACGGCCTGCCGACCTACTTCCTGGCCAACGTGGTCGACGACCACCTGATGGGCATCACCCACGTCCTACGTGGCGAAGAATGGCTGCCCTCGGCGCCGAAACTGATCCTGCTCTACGAGTACTTCGGCTGGGAGCAACCCAAACTGTGCTACATGCCGCTGCTGCGTAACCCGGACAAGAGCAAGCTGTCCAAGCGCAAGAACCCGACTTCCGTGACTTTCTACGAGCGCATGGGCTTCATGCCGGAAGCCATGCTCAACTACCTGGGCCGCATGGGCTGGTCGATGCCGGACGAGCGCGAGAAGTTCTCGCTGCAGGAAATGGTCGACAATTTCGACCTGTCGCGCGTCTCCCTGGGCGGGCCGATTTTCGATATCGAGAAGCTGTCTTGGCTCAACGGCCAGTGGCTGCGCGATCTGCCGGTGGAAGAGTTCGCTGCGCGAGTGCAGAAGTGGGCGTTCAATTCCGAATACATGATGAAGATCGCGCCGCACGTTCAGGGCCGCGTTGAAACGTTCAGCCAGGTTGCACCGCTGGCCGGGTTCTTCTTCGCCGGTGGCGTGAGCCCGGATGCCAAGCTGTTCGAGTCGAAGAAGCTGTCGGGCGATCAGGTTCGCCAGTTGATGCAGTTGATCCTGTGGAAACTGGAAAGCCTGCGTCAGTGGGAGAAGGACAGCATCACCGCGACGATTCAGGTCGTGGTCGAATCGTTGCAACTGAAGCTGCGTGATGCCATGCCGCTGATGTTCGCGGCGATCACCGGGCAGGCGAGTTCGGTGTCGGTGCTCGATGCAATGGAAATCCTCGGCCCGGATCTGACCCGTTTCCGTCTGCGTCAGGCCATCGATCTGCTCGGTGGTGTATCGAAGAAAGAAAACAAAGAGTGGGAAAAACTGTTGGGTGCGATCGCCTGATTCGACACCCTGATTCGCGGGAGCCGGTTTGCCGGCTCCCGCGGACCTTTACAGGAAGTGAGATTGCGACCGTCGGCGGAGGGCCCGAGGGTCCGCAAAAGCCCCGGATTTACGGGGGAGGGCGGTAAGTGATTGTTATCCCGGCAAATTTTTTTAAAAAAAGCTGAAAAAAAATTTGACAGGCTTCCGATACGCCCTTAAGATTCGCCCCGTCCTCAGCGATGACATCAACGATGAGGGGCTATAGCTCAGCTGGGAGAGCGCTTGCATGGCATGCAAGAGGTCGACGGTTCGATCCCGTCTAGCTCCACCAATTTACAGTTCAAGGTCTGGCCACACCGGCCTTGAATCGATCAGGTCTCAGCTCTGATCAGTTGTACAGAAGGGTTCGTGTCCCCTTCGTCTAGTGGCCTAGGACACCGCCCTTTCACGGCGGTACCCGCCGGTCTTTACCCAGGGGCAGGCGGGCAAGGCCGAACACCTGTTGCTGC
>NZ_JBNNVU010000091.1:0-22873 GCF_050280705.1 Pseudomonas sp. NPDC089530
GGGCGAGCTGCCGACCTGCCTGGCGGACATCGGCCAGCGCCGCCTGAAGGGTGAAAAACCCTGACTTGATCAAGATCATGCACATTGCCCGCGAGTGGATTACGCTAAGGTTCGGACATGGACTTTTAGCGAATCGGCGCGGTCCATGGCTGTGTCTATCAATGAAGGGAGAACGCCATGCCTGCCCGCGACCTGCAAGAACAGCTCAACACCCTGCGCGAGCAATTGGAGCAGAACCCACCGCTTTCGGAAGCAGAACGCGCCAATCTGCAGGACTTGATGCAACAGATCGAACTCGAGCTCAAACTGGAAAACGCCACCCAGGACACCAGCCTGGCCGACGGGGTCAACCTCGCCGTCGAACGCTTCGAGCTTGAACACCCCGCCATTGCCGGCACGTTGCGCAACATCGTGCAAACCCTTGGCAACATGGGGATTTGACCCCTACAGACAAAAAAAGCCCCGCTACCAGAGCGGGGCTTTTCATTACTGGCGCACCAGCCGGAAGTTGCCGAAACTCGCGGTCTCGGTGCTGCGGTACGGGTTGATGTCCAGGCCGCCACGGCGCACGTAGCGCGCATACACCGTCAGTTTTTCCGGCTGCAGCAAGCGCTGCAGGTCGAGGAAAATCCGCTCCACGCACTGTTCATGGAAGTCCGAGTGCTGGCGGAAGCTCACCAGGTAGGCCAGCAGGCTGGCGTGATCCAAGGCCGGGCCGCGGTACTCCACCACCACGCTGCCCCAGTCCGGTTGGCTGGTGACCGGGCAGTTGGATTTGAGCAGATGGCTATGCACGCTCTCCTCGACCACCCGCAACCTGTCGCACTGCAGCAGCTCCGGACGTGGGTGCTCGTAGCTGCTGACGCTGATATCCAGGTCATCGATGCAGGCGCCCGGCAACGCCACCACGCCTTCCGCCTCCACTTCGTCCAGGCTGCGAATCCGCACGCCCACCGGCTTGCCGGCGGCCGCCGAAAGATCGCTGCACAAGGTTTTTTCCAGGCTCTGGCGATCCACGAAGGGGGTCTGGTTCAGCGAGTTGAGGTACAGCTTGAACGACTTCGACTCGATGATGTTCGGCGAGTCCGCCGGGATGCTGAACTCGGCGATGGCCACCACTGGCTTACCGGAAGGCAACAGCCAGGACAGCTCGAAGCAGTTCCAGAAGTCCACGCCTTTATAAGGCAGGGTGTCGGCGCTCAGGCCCAGCTCGGCCCATTTCGCCGCCCGCGGAATCGGAAACAGCAAGGACGGGGTGTAGGTAGAGACGTATTCGCTGGACTTGCCCAGCGGCGAATGTTCGGCTGCGGGATGCATGGCGGAAACCTGACTGAAGAATCAGGCGATTCTATCAGCCTTTGCCTCCGCCTTTGAGCCCCAGGCGCTTACTGGCTGACGGTCAGCTTGCCGACCATGCCCGCCTGGTAGTGCCCCGGGACATTGCAGGCGAACTCCAGGCTGCCGGCCTTGCTGAAGGTCCAGGTCAGTTCGGCGGTCTTGCCCGGCTCCACCAGCACGCTGTTCGGGTCGTCATGCTTCATGCCGGGCATCGAGCCATGGCCCATGGCAGCGTGATCCATGGCCCCAGCGGGCATACTCTTCATCGCGGTGGGCGTCAGCATGCCGCTCTGCTGCATTTTCAGCATTTCCTGCTGATGCTGGGCATGCATGGTCGCGTTGCCGAGGTTGAACTCGTGCAGCAACTGGCCCTTGTTGACCAAGACGAAACGCACGGTCTCGCCCGCCTTGATGTCCAGGTTCTTCGGGGTATAGGACATGTCACCCATGACCACTTCCACCGTACGGGTGGCCTTGGCCGCCGGGGCCGCCTGGCCAAAATCGTAAGTCTGCGCCGGCGATGCCCAGGCCGGCGAGCTCAACGCCAGCAGGCACGCCGCCAGGGTCAGCGAACGAGGTAAAACACGCTTGGACAAAAACATAGTCGCACTCCAACAAGATGAAATTCAGCTTGGGTGAAACTCTAAGGCCGTACCGCTGCCAGCCAGCTGACTGCTAGATTACAACTTTGTCAGCTTGTGCCATGCCGCCACCGCCCACGGTATAAAGCTCGCGTTCCATTTGCCATGAGTTGCCCATGAAACTGCTGATCGTCGAAGACCAACCGAAAACCGGCCACTACCTGCGCCAGGGCCTGAGCGAGGCCGGCTTCAACGCCGAACTGGTGGCCGATGGCACCACTGGCCAGCACCTGGCGCTGACCGGCGACTATGCCCTGTTGATTCTCGACGTGATGCTGCCCGGCCGCGATGGCTGGCAAATCCTGCAAGCCGTGCGCAGCGCCGGGCTGGAGATACCGGTGCTGTTCCTGACCGCGCGCGATGCGGTGGAAGACCGGGTGCATGGCCTGGAACTGGGCGCCGACGACTATCTGGTCAAGCCTTTCGCCTTCTCCGAACTGCTGGCCCGGGTCCGCAGCCTGTTGCGCCGCGGCAGCAGTACGACCCAGGAAACCAACCTGCAACTGGCGGACCTGCGCCTGGATCTGATTCGCCGCCGGGTCGAACGCAGCGGCCAACGCATCGACCTCACCGCCAAGGAGTTCTCGCTGCTGGAAATGCTCCTGCGGCGCCAGGGCGAAGTGCTGTCCAAGACACTGATCGCCTCCCAGGTCTGGGACATGAACTTCGACAGCGACACTAACGTCATCGAGGTGGCGATCCGCCGCTTGCGCCTGAAGATCGACGACGATTACCCGAACAAACTGATCCACACCGTGCGCGGCATGGGCTATGTGCTCGAAGAGCGCCCAGCCTGATGCGCCGCTTGACCCTGAGCGGGCGCCTGGCCCTGCTGTTTGCCGGCTGCACCGCGGTGGTTTCGTTGCTCGCCGGGGTGTTGTTCAGTCGTGCCAGCGAGGCGCACTTCATCGAACTCGACCAACAACTGCTGGAAGGCAAGCTGATTGCCCTGCGCAGTGCCTTGCAGGACGCCGGCGACCCGCAGCGTTTCGCCGAACGACGGGCGCAGTTGCAGGATGAACTCAGCCACCAGCCGGACCTGGCGCTGCGGGTCACAGGCGCCGATGGCAGCGTCTGGTTCGACAGCACCCAGGCATTGCCCGCTACGCCTCCCCTGCCGGCGGGGTTGCACAGCCTGCAACATGATGGCACCGCCTACCGCGTCTACAGCGCGGCCTTGGAACCTGGCCGGACAAGCTCGCCGCAGCTGACCCTGATGCTCGACATCACCCACCATCAGCACTTCCTGCAACGCATGCAGAACCTGATCTGGCTGACCGTCGGCCTGTCGGCGCTGGCCACCGCCCTGCTCGGGGCCTGGGCCGCGCGCAGCGGCCTGCGACCGCTGCGGCGCATGAGCGAAGTGGCCGCGAATGTCTCGGCCAGCTCGCTGACCCAACGCTTGCCGGAACAGCAGATGCCCGGCGAACTGGCCGAACTGGCCCATGCCTTCAACGCCATGCTCGAACGCCTGGATGACTCATTCCAGCGCCTCTCCGCCTTCTCGGCCGACATCGCCCACGAACTGCGCACGCCGCTGTCGAACCTGCTGACTCACACCCAGGTCACCCTGACCCGCCCACGGGCGCTGGAAGACTATCGCGAAGCCCTGCACAGCAACCTCGAAGAGCTGCAATGGATGGCCCAACTGGTCAACGACATGCTCTATCTGGCCAAGGCCGACCATGGCCTGCTGACGCCGCGGCGCGAGGCCCTGGAACTGGGCGACGAAACCGACATGCTGCTGGAGTTCTATACGCTGCTGGCCGAAGACGCCGGCATCGTCCTGGGGCGCGAAGGCAGCGCGAAGATCCAGGGCGATCGCAACATGCTGCGGCGTGCCCTCTCCAACCTGCTGGACAATGCCCTGCGCTTTACCCCGGCCGGCGGCCAAGTTCGGGTCCGTATCGACGAGACCGCCGAGGGCTCATGCCTGCGGGTGGAAAACACCGGCGAAGGTATTCCGCAGGAACGCTTGCCACGTCTGTTCGACCGTTTCTACCGCGCCGACCCGGCGCGCCGCGAAGGCAGCAGTGAACATGCGGGACTGGGGCTGGCCATCACCCAATCGATCATCCGCGCCCATGGCGGGCGGATTCATTGCGAATCGGCGCAAGGGCGGACAAGTTTTGTGATCGAGTTGCCGAGGCGGGATTGACCGAGGGTCTGTCGCGAGCCAGCGCCCCTTGCAGGAGTGGGCTGGCTCGCGATGACGGTCGTGGAGATCAGGAGTAACGCAGCGCCGTCGCCGGCTCGACCTTCGCCGCGCGCCATGCCGGATACAGCGTGGCCAGGAAGCTCAGGACAAAGCCCGCGGTGCAGATCAGGGCCACGTCGCCGCCCTGCAGCTCGGAAGGCAGGTTGCTGACGAAGTACACGTCGGAACTGAAGATGTGCTGCCCGCTGACCCGTTCCAGCCAACCCACCAGTTCACTGACATTCAGCGCCGCGATCACCCCCAGCACGCCGCCGATCAAGGTACCGACGATACCGATCACCGTGCCCTGGACCATGAAGATCGCCATGATCTGCCGTGGCGTGGCGCCGATGGTACGCAGGATCGCGATGTCCGCGCCTTTGTCGTTCACCACCATGATCAGCGTGGCGATGATGTTGAACGCCGCCACGGCGACGATCATCAGCAGTAACAGGCCGATCATGGTCTTTTCCATCTTCATCGCGCTGAACAGGCTGCCCTGGGTGTGGGTCCAGTCATCGGCCTTGAACTCCGCCCCGAGGCTGGCAGCGATATCGCCGGACACCTTCGGCGCGGCGTACAGGTCCTTGACCGCCAGGCGCACGCTTTGCACCTGGTTCGGCTGCCAGTGCTGCATCTGCGCCGCATCGGCCACGTGGATCAGGCCCATGGAACCGTCCAGCTCGGCGCCGACCTTGAACACCCCGACCACGTTCAAGCGCTGCATGCGCGGGGTGATGCCGCCCGGCGCGGTACTGACTTCCGGCACGATCAGGGTCAGCTTGTCGCCGACATTCAAGCGGAAGCGGCGGGCCGTGATCTCGCCGATCACCACCCCGAACTCGCCCGGCTTCAGGGCGTCCAGGCGACCTTGCACGATGTGCTGGGCAACGATGGACACCTTGCCTTCCTGGGCCGGATCGATACCGCTGATCTGGATCGGCTGCATCGAACCCTTGTAGGACAGCATGCCTTCCATTTCGGTGAAGGGCACCGCCGCCGTCACCTCGGGATTCTTCAGCGCCGCGGCGGCCACCGGCTGCCAGTCGTCGATCGGCTTGACGCCGACGATGGTGGCGTGGGGCACCATGCCGAGGATGCGCGAGCTCATTTCGCGCTGGAAGCCGTTCATCACCGACAGCACCACGATCATTGCCAGCACGCCCAGGGCGAGGCCGATCATCGAGGTCATGGAGATGAAGGAAACAAAGCGATTGCGGCGCTTGGCGCGGGTATAGCGCGTGCCGATAAAGATCGATAACGGTCTGAACATTCGCTGGGGCACCGTATGGAAATAAAAGACCCGGCACCTGCTTCAGGCGCCGGGCTGCAGCCAATCAGATGGGCGTCAGGCAACCTTCCTGCAGGTGCAGGACGCGATCCATCTGGCGGGCCAGGTTCATGTCGTGGGTCACCACCAGGAACGCGGTGCGCATCGAGGTGCTGAGTTCCAGCATCAGGTCCTGAATGCCTTGGGCGGTATGGGAGTCGAGGTTGCCGGTGGGCTCATCGAGCATCACCAGCCCTGGCTTGTTGACCAGGGCACGCGCAATGGCCACCCGCTGACGCTCACCGCCGGACAGCTCCGCCGGCTTGTGCTCCAGGCGATGCGCCAGCCCTACCCGCTCCAGCAACGCCGTGGCCCGCTGACGGGCTTCAGGGATCGCGGTCTTGCCGATCAGCAGCGGCATGCAGACGTTTTCCAGGGCGGTGAATTCCGGCAACAGGTGGTGGAACTGGTAAACGAAACCGAGGGCGCGGTTGCGCAGCAGGCCGCGGCCCTTCTCGCTCAGCGCCGAAAGCTCTTCACCGTCGAGCCAGACACTGCCCTTGGTCGGCGTGTCGAGACCGCCCAGCAGGTTGAGCAAGGTACTTTTGCCCGAACCGGAAGTGCCGACGATCGCCACGCGCTCGCCCGGGTGCAACTCCAGGTGCAGGCCGGACAACACCACCACCGACTCCGGGCCTTCCTCGTAGGACTTGCCCAGGTCGCGGCAGCTCAGGATTGCTTTTTCGCTCATGCCCAACTCACTCATAACGTAGCGCCTCCGCAGGCTGGGTGCGCGCGGCACGCCAGGCTGGATACAGGGTGGCGAGGAAACTCAGGACCAGTGCCGCGCCGCACACCATCAACACGTCTTCGGCCATCAGTTGCGACGGCAGATAGTCGATGAAATACACGTCGGCATTGAGGAATTTGTGCCCGATCAGGCTTTCGAGCGCGGAGATCGCCGCGCTCACGTTCAGCGCCGCGAACATCCCGACCACGGCGCCGATCAAGGTACCGATCACGCCGATCACCGTGCCCTGGACCATGAAGGTCGCCATGATGCTCGCCGGGGTCGCGCCCAGGGTACGCAGGATCGCGATATCGCCCTTCTTGTCGTTCACCACCATCACCAGGGTGGAAATGATGTTGAACGCAGCCACGGCGACGATCAGCAGCAACAACAGGCCGATCATGGCTTTTTCCATGCGGATGGCCTGGTACAGGTTGCCGTGGGTGCGGGTCCAGTCGCGCGCGTAGTACTGGTTCTCACCCAACTGCTGGGCGATTTCCCAGGCCGTGCGCGGGGCCTGGAACAGGTCGTCGAATTTCAGGCGCAGACCCTGCACCTGGTCCGGCTTCCAGCGGTGCAGGCGGCCCAGGTCGTCGAGGTTGGTCAGGCCCAGGTAGCCGTCCAGCTCACCGGCGCCGACATGGAAGATGCCGACCACGGTAAAGCGCTTCATGCGCGGGAACATCCCGGCCGGGGTCACGGTGACCTCGGGGGCGACGAAGGTCAGCTTGTCGCCCAGGCCCACCCCCAGCTTGGTCGCCGCCTTGTCGCCGATCACGATGCCGAAGCTGCCGGGCGCCAGGTCGTCCAGTTTGCCCTGCTGCATGAAGTTATCGATGATCGAAACCTGGCGTTCCCTGGCCGGATCGATGGCGTTGAGCAGGACTTTCTGCACCTGGCCGTTGTTGGTCAGCAACCCCTGCATCTGGGTGAAGGGCGCGACGGCCAGCACCTCGGGGTTCTGCTTGACCTTGTCGGCCAGGCTTTGCCAGTCGCCGATCGGCTCGCCGGATTCGATGGTCGCGTGGGGCACCATGCCCAGCACGCGGGTGCGCATTTCATGGTCGAAGCCGTTCATGACCGACAGCACGACGATCATCACGACCACGCCCAGGGCGAGTCCGATCATCGAGGTCAGGGAGATGAATGACACGAAATGATTGCGGCGCTTTGCACGGGTATAACGCGTGCCAATAAATACGAAGAGAGGTCTGAACATGTCGGGGCTTGTTCGGAGGAAAAGAAGACGTCCTTGTGGCGGGTCCCGGTAAGCAGCTTTACACTCAGACCACCGCCGCTACCATGGGTTCGCCATGTCGACATTAGATGAAGAAGATCGCCGCGAATACTACCGTATCGAGGACACGATCGCACTGGAAATTAGCCCTTTGTCCGCCCATGACGCAGCGAGCAAGGAAGTGTTGCAGGATGCGTCGCCGCTGTTCAATCTGCTCAGCGAACTGCATCTGAGCGAATTCGAATCGCAGCACCTGCTGCGCCAGGTCAGCGAACGCGACCGGACCCTGGCCAACTACCTCAAAAGCATGAACAAGCGCATCGACCTGCTCAGCCAGGTGGTGGCGCAGACCGTGCTCGGCAAATTCGGCGAGCCGCAACGGGTCGTGCTCTCCGAGGGCGGCATCGAGTTCGAACATCACCTGTCCTACCCCGCCGGCACTCAACTGGCCGTCAAGCTGCTGCTGATGCCCCAGGCCCTGGGCCTGTTGCTGCGGGCCAGGGTCACCCACTGCGAAACCCGCAGTTTCGGCACCTTCGAAGTCGGTACCGAGTTCGAATCCTTGACCGACGCCCAACGCCAGTTGCTGGCCCGCTATATCCTGCAGAAGCAGGCCCAGGAACGGCGCCAGGCCCGGGAGCAGACCGACCCGGCAGCCGACTGACCCGTGGCCTCATTGCGCAGCACCGACCATCCGCTGGAAAAAATATCCCCGAAGGAGCAATCGTGACCCTGATTTATGGCCACCGCGGCGCTAAAGGCGAAGCCCCGGAAAACACCCTGACCAGCTTCCAGCAGTGCCTCAAGCATGGCGTGCGCCGTTGCGAGCTGGACCTGCACCTGTCCATGGACGGCGAGCTGATGGTGATCCATGACCCGACCCTCAAGCGCACCACCGACCGCCGCGGCAAGGTGGTCGAACACAACGCCGCGGAACTGGTGACCTACGACGCCCGCAAGGGCGGCCCGGGCTGGGTCCAGCCCTGCCCGATCCCGCGCCTGGAAGAACTGTTCGAGAAATGCGCCTTCGAGCACTGGCAACTGGAGGTCAAGAGTGCATCGCGCACCCGTGCGGCGACCACGGTGCTGGCGATTCGCGAAATGGCGCAGCGCTTCGGCCTGCTGGACAAGGTCACCGTCACCTCCAGCTCACGGGAAGTGCTCAAGGCGGCGGTGGAGCTGACCCCGGACCTGTCCCGCGGACTGGTGGCCGAATACGCCTGGCTCGACCCGTTGAAGGTCGCGCAAAGCTATGGCTGCGAGATGCTGGCGTTGAACTGGACACTCTGCACCCCGGAGCGGCTGCAGCGGGCGCAGCGTCAGGGCTTGCATGTGTCGGTATGGACAGTCAACGAGCCTGCGCTGATGCGCAGGCTCGCCGACTTCGGCGTAGACAGCCTGATTACAGACTTTCCCGGTTTGGCCAGCGCCACTCTCGAGAGTTACTGAAATCGGTCTCCCCGGCCGGCTCAGGCCACCGGCCGGAGTGGCTCAAAAAAGCCGGTTGAGGCCGTCGTAAGCCGCTACCCGATAGGCTTCGGCCATGGTCGGGTAGTTGAACGTGGTGTTGACGAAGTACTTCAGGGTATTTTGCTCGCCCGGCTGGTTCATGATCGCCTGGCCGATGTGCACGATCTCCGAAGCCTGGTAGCCGAAGCAATGCACGCCCAGGACTTCCAGGGTCTCGCGGTGGAACAGGATCTTCAGCATGCCTTGCGGCTCGCCGGCGATCTGCGCGCGGGCCATGCCCTTGAAGAAGGCCTTGCCCACTTCGTACGGCACCTTGGCCTGGGTCAGCTCCTGCTCGTTCTTGCCGATCGAACTGATCTCCGGAATGGTGTAGATCCCGGTCGGTACGTCATTGACGAAACGCCAGCTGCCGTTGTCGACGATGCTGCCGGCGGCCGAACGGCCCTGGTCATGGGCGGCACTGGCCAGGCTTGGCCAGCCGATCACGTCGCCGGCGCCGTAGATGTTCGGCACGCAGGTACGGTAGTTCTCGTCCACCTCGATCTGGCCACGGCTATTGACCTTGACCCCGATGTTTTCCATGCCCAGCCGATCGGTGTTGCCGGTCCGGCCGTTGCACCAGAGCAAGGCGTCGGCCTTGATCTTCTTGCCCGACTTGAGGTGCAGGATCACGCCATTGTCGAGGCCTTCGACACGGTCGTATTCCTCGTTGTGGCGCACGGTGATGTTGTTGTTGCTGAAGTGGTAGCTCAGGGCCTGGGAGATCTCGGAGTCGAGGAAGCTCAGCAACTGGCCGCGGTTGTCCACCAGTTCGACCAGCACCCCCAGGCCACTGAAGATCGAGGCGTATTCACAGCCGATCACCCCGGCGCCGTACACGATGAGTTTGCGCGGGGTGTGGCCGAGGCTGAGGATGGTGTCGCTATCGTAGATACGCGGGTGGTGGAAATCGATATCGGCCGGACGATACGGACGCGAGCCGGTGGCGATGATGATGTGCTTGGCGACCAGTTTTTCCACCACGCCGTTGGCGCAGACCACTTCGACGGTCTGCTCGTCGGCGAAGCTGCCGGTGCCGAAGAACACGTCGACCCGGTTGCGGGCGTAGTAACCGGTGCGCGAAGCCACCTGCTTGGAGATGACCTTCTCCGCGCTCTTGAGCACGTCGGGGAACGAGAACCAGCGCGGCTCGCCAATGGCCCGGAACATCGGGTTGGTGTTGAACTGCATGATCTGCCGGACCGAGTGACGCAAGGCCTTGGACGGGATGGTGCCCAGGTGGGTGCAGTTGCCGCCGACCTGGCGACGGCTATCGACCATCGCTACCTTGCGTCCTGCTTTCGCGGCGTTCATCGCCGCACCTTCTCCAGCGGGGCCTGAACCCAGCACCACTACGTCGTAGTTGTAGACAGCCATGCGTACTCCTCAGAACAGGCCGTGGCACCCGGTGTGGCACCTACGGCTAAATCATGTCGCGGCCAGCGGCATGAAGGATCAATTTGGCTCGGTTACGAACCCGGGCACAGTCTATAGAAGCGTCAACGCCGCGCACATTAACCCTTGGTCGCGTCGCCGGCTACTTTTGCCTGCGACATCGCGCCACGGCAACGCGCAAGATTACTGCTTTTGCCCGGCAAACAGGCGGTCAAACGCGCGGTTGCTGCGTGTGACGAAGCCTGTATCGGCACGAATCACAAAAAATGCGGCGATATCGTGTTTTTCTGCGTAATCCCAGCCGCGCTCGGGGCCGAGAATCAGCAACAGGGTCGACAGACCGTCGGCCATCAACGCCGCCGGATGAATCACCGTGACCGAGGCCAGGGCATGCTCGACCGGCCTGCCGGTGCGCGCATCGAAGGTGTGGGAATAACGCTGCCCGTCGTGCTGGAAATAATTGCGGTAGTCGCCAGACGTCGAAACCCCATAACCATCCACCGCGATCACCTGTTCGGCCACCTGCCGATCGTCCCGCGGCTCCTCCAGGGCAATGCGCCACGCCGAACCGTCGGGTTTCCTGCCGACCGCCTTGAGCTCGCCGGTGGCCTCGGCCAGGTAATTGCCGATGCCCATGGCCTCGAGCCGGGCGGCAATCCGGTCCACCGCATAACCGGCGGCGATGCTGTTGAAATCCACCTCGACCGCGGCGTCCTTGCACAGCGCGTCGCCCTCGATACGCAGATGGTGATAGCCGACCCGCTGCCGTGCCTGGGCCAACGCCTCGTCACTCGGCACCTGCTCTCCCCGCCCCTGGGGGCCGAAGCCCCACAGATCGAGCAACGGCTCCACCGTCAGGTCGAAGGAACCCTGGCTCTCCCGGGACAGTTGCTGGCCCACCTCGACCAGCCGCAGGACCGCCGCCGGCATCGCCTGGCAGCTATTGGCCGGCAGGGCGTTGAAGCGCTCGATATCCGAGTCGCTGCGATAGGTCGACAACTGCCGATCGACTTCCGCGAGTATCCCCTCGACCTCGGCCTGCACCTCACCCGGCGCGGCAAGCCCGGCCTGCCTTACGTACTTGATCGAATAAGTGCTGCCCATGGTCGGGCCGCCAAAGCTTTCCAGCGAGTCGCCCCGATCGCATCCAACCAGGGCCGCCGCGACCGCCAAAGGCGCCCACAGGCGCATCAAGGTTTTACCCAGCACAAGATTGCCTCCAGAACATCGACAGCCCTTCGGCCGCGACCGAACAGGGCGGGCCATTATGCGGCAACCGCCCAGGTTTGACGCAGGCCGGCCTGCTCACGATAAATCTCAAGCCCCACAGACATTTAGCAAGCAAGCTAAGAGTTTTTGTTGCCTCCACCGATCCATACACATATTGTTACAAACTGTCTGGCCTGCGGCTTAGCCGCCCCAGGTCGTGCAGCCAGGACAGATAACGACCAGGGATTGCTAACAAACATAGCCAAAGCGAGTGAATCAAATGTCCACGACCACGGGCAAAGGCAAGGCGATCTTTCGTGTTGTCAGCGGCAACTTTCTTGAGATGTTCGACTTCATGGTCTACGGCTTCTACGCCACGGCCATCGCCAAGACCTTCTTCCCCGCCGACAGCGCTTTCGCGTCCCTGATGCTGTCGCTGGCGACCTTCGGCGCCGGCTTCCTGATGCGCCCGCTGGGGGCGATCTTTCTCGGTGCCTACATCGACCGCCATGGCCGTCGCCAGGGCCTGATCATCACCCTGGCCCTCATGGCCGCGGGTACCGTACTGATCGCCTGCGTCCCCGGCTATGCCACCCTGGGGGTCGCCGCGCCGCTGCTGGTGCTGCTCGGCCGCCTGCTGCAGGGTTTCTCCGCCGGCGTGGAGCTGGGCGGCGTCTCGGTGTACCTGGCGGAAATCTCCACCCCGGGCCGCAAGGGTTTCTTCGTCAGCTGGCAATCGGCAAGCCAGCAGGCCGCCGTGGTTTTCGCCGGCCTGCTGGGGGTTGGCCTGAACCATTGGCTGAGCCCGGAGCAAATGGGTGACTGGGGCTGGCGCGTGCCGTTCCTGGTGGGCTGCATGATAGTGCCGGCGATTTTCATGATTCGCCGCTCGCTGGAGGAAACCCCGGAGTTCCAGGCACGCAAGCACCGCCCTACCCTGCAGGAAATCATCCGCTCCATCGGCCAGAACTTCGGCATCGTCCTCGCCGGCATGGCGCTGGTGGTGATGACCACTGTGTCCTTCTACCTGATCACCGCCTACACCCCGACCTTCGGCAAGGCTGAACTGCAGCTGTCGGACCTCGACGCACTGCTGGTCACCGTGTGCATCGGCCTGTCGAACTTCTTCTGGCTGCCGGTGATGGGCGCCGTGTCGGACAAGATCGGGCGCAAGCCGCTGCTGCTGGCGGCGACCGTGCTGGCGATCCTCACAGCCTATCCGGCGCTGTCCTGGCTGGTGGCCAACCCGAGTTTCAGCCACCTGCTGATCGTCGAGCTGTGGCTGTCCTTCCTCTATGGCTCGTACAACGGCGCCATGGTGGTGGCCCTGACGGAAATCATGCCGGCCGAAGTGCGCACCACCGGTTTCTCCCTGGCCTACAGCCTGGCGACCGCGACCTTTGGCGGTTTCACCCCGGCGGCCTGCACCTACCTGATCCATGCGCTGGACAACAAGGCGGCGCCGGGCATCTGGCTCAGCGGCGCGGCGATACTGGGCCTGATCGCAACCCTGGTGCTGTTCCGCGGCAAGCGCCATGAGCTGCGGGCGGCGCAGGCGGCGACCGGCGGCGCCCAATAAAACCCATCGCGGGCAAGCCTCGCTCCTACGGATACATCGAACCTGTAGGAGCGAGGCTTGCCCGCGATAAGGCCAGAGCAATACAGGCAAACGCCACAAACAAAAACGCCCCGACAAGTCGGGGCGTTTTCATTGGCCGCTAAGGCTTAGCGTGGGAACGCTGGCGGGTTGACCCCGGCCATGTCTTCCATCACGCGCACTACCTGGCAGCTGTAACCGAATTCGTTGTCGTACCAGACGTACAGAACAACACGGTTGTCGTTGCAGATAGTGGCTTCGGCATCCACCACACCGGCGTGGCGCGAACCGACGAAGTCGGTGGAGACCACTTCCTGGGAATTGACGAAGTCGATCTGCTTGTGCAGATCCGAGTGCATGGCGGTCTGGCGCAGGTACTCGTTGATTTCGTCGCGGGTGGTGGCCTTTTCCAGGTTCAGGTTGAGGATGGCCATCGACACGTTAGGCGTTGGTACGCGAATCGCGTTGCCGGTCAGCTTGCCCTTGAGCACTGGCAGCGCCTTGGCGGCGGCGGTGGCGGCACCGGTCTCGGTGATCACCATGTTCAGCGGCGCGGCGCGGCCACGACGGCTGCCCTTGTGGAAGTTGTCGATCAGGTTCTGGTCGTTGGTGAACGAGTGAACGGTTTCGACGTGACCATTGATGATGCCGTACTGGTCGTTCACAGCCTTGAGCACCGGCACGATGGCGTTGGTGGTGCAGGAGGCAGCGGAAACGATCTTGTCGTCGGCGGTGATTTCACCGTGGTTGATGCCGTGCACGATGTTCTTCAGCGCGCCTTTGCCAGGCGCGGTCAGAACCACGCGGGCAGCGCCCGGGCAGGCCAGGTGCTGGCCCAGGCCGTCGGCGTCGCGCCATACACCGGTGTTGTCGACGATCAGCGCATCGTGGATGCCGTACTGGGTGTAGTCGACTTCGCTCGGGCTCTTGGCGTAGATCACCTGGATCAGGTTGCCGTTGGCGGTGATGGTGTTGTTGGCTTCATCGATGGTGATGGTGCCGTTGAACGAACCGTGCACCGAGTCGCGACGCAGCAGGCTGGCGCGCTTGGTCAGGTCGTTTTCGGCGCCTTTGCGCACAACGATGGCACGCAGGCGCAGGCCGTCGCCACCACCGGTTTTTTCGATCAGGATGCGCGCCAGCAGACGGCCGATACGACCGAAGCCGTACAGGACCACGTCGGTGCCTTTACGGGCCGAAGCATTCTGCTGACCCACCACCTCGGCCAGCTCTTCGCGAACGAATTGCTCGGCGGTGCGGCCATTACCCTGGGTCTTGAATTTGACGGCCAGCTTGCCCAGGTCTACCGAGGCAGCGCCGAGCTTGAGCTCGCTCATGGCTTTGAGCAGAGGGAACGTTTCGTGGACGGACAATTCGCTTTCGTCGGACTGACGATGGCGAGCAAAGCGGTGAGCTTTGAGAATCGCGATGACAGACTGGTTGATCAGGCTGCGGCCATAGATCGAACTCACCACATTGTTATTGCGGTAGAGCTGACCGATAAGCGGAATCATCGCTTCTGCGAGCGCTTCACGGTCGATCCATTCACCAAGACACTGGTCGGGCTTCTGAGTCACGGGAACCTTCCACATGTAGGGGCTGAAAAAAGGGGCTACATTATGCCGCCGTGTCCCCTGCGTAGCAATGCGCGCCTGTCGCGCGGAACGTAACAAAAACCCCGCCGAAAAAAACACACCCCGCGCCAGCCCAGTAAACACGCGGCCTGCAGAAATCCTACTTTCCACATGGGTATGCAGCGTTGTCTGTAACCCTCCGTAACACTGCCTCGATCCGGCACTACATTTCCGGCTCAAGAACGCGTTTTTTTGTCATAACCACTACATTTCCCACAACCGCGTAATAGACACATCTGCAACTGACAGCCGGTACATGGGGCCGCTACAATTACCGACTTTGTCGCAACGCTGGAGCTCAACCTTCCGTGCCCGTTCTGCGTCTACCGCAACTCCCTGCCGCCGCCGGCAAACAGCACTGGGGCAATCTGCCCGGTGCCGCCCTCAGCTTGGCCATCGCCGAGGCTGCCAGCGCCGCCAAGCGCTTCACTCTTCTGCTGACCGCCGACAGCCAAAGTGCCGAACGGCTGGAGCAGGAGCTGAGCTTCTTCGCCCCGGATTTGCCCGTGCTGCATTTCCCGGATTGGGAAACCCTGCCCTACGATCTGTTCTCGCCGCACCAGGACATCATCTCCCAGCGCATCGCCAGCCTGTACCGGCTGCCGGAGCTGGGGCACGGCGTGCTGGTGGTACCGATCACCACCGCCCTGCATCGCCTGGCGCCGACCCAGTACCTGCTGGGCAGCAGCCTGGTGCTGGACATAGGCCAGAAGCTGGATGTCGAGCAGATGCGCACCCGCCTGGAAGCCAGCGGCTATCGCTGCGTCGACACGGTCTACGAGCACGGCGAGTTCGCCGTGCGCGGCGCCCTGATCGACCTGTTCCCGATGGGCAGCAAACTGCCTTATCGCATCGACCTGTTCGACGATGAAATCGAGACCCTGCGCACCTTCGATCCGGAAAACCAGCGCTCCATCGACAAAGTCGACTCGGTACGCCTGCTGCCGGCCAAGGAATTCCCGCTGCAGAAAGAAGCCATCACCCGCTTCAAGGCGCGCTTTCGCGAGCGCTTCGACGTCGACTTCCGCCGTTGCCCGATCTTCCAGGACCTGAGCAGCGGGATCACCCCGGCCGGGATCGAGTACTACCTGCCGCTGTTCTTCGAAGACACCTCGACCCTGTTCGACTACCTGCCCCAGGACACCCAGGTGTTCTCCCTGCCGGGCATCGAGCAGGCGGCCGAGAACTTCTGGAACGACGTGCGCAACCGCTACGAAGAACGTCGCATCGACCCATCCCGTCCTTTATTGCCGCCGGCCGAGTTGTTCCTGCCGGTGGAAGACTGCTTCGCCCGCCTGAAGAGCTGGCCACGGGTGGTCGCCAGCCAGCAGGACATCGAAGCCGGCGCCGGACGCGAGCGCTTCCCGGCGCAGACGCTGCCCAACCTCGCCATCGAAGCCAAGGCCAACCAGCCGCTGGCGGCCCTGGCGAATTTCCTCGACGCCTTCTCCGGACGCGTGCTGTTCACCGCCGAGTCCGCCGGGCGTCGCGAAGTGCTGCTGGAGTTGCTGGAACGCCTGAAGCTGCGACCGAAGACCGTCGACAGCTGGCCGGACTTCGTTGCCGGCAAGGAGCGCCTGGCAATCACCATCGCACCGCTGGACGAAGGCTTGCTGCTGGACGACCCAGCCCTGGCGCTGGTGGCCGAGAGCCCGTTGTTCGGCCAGCGGGTGATGCAGCGCCGGCGCCGGGAAAAACGCGCCGACGCCAACAACGATGCGGTGATCAAGAACCTCACCGAACTGCGCGAAGGCGCGCCGGTGGTGCACATCGACCATGGCGTGGGCCGCTACCTCGGCCTGTCGATCCTGGAGATCGACAACCAGGCCGCCGAATTCCTCACCCTCGAATACGCCGAGGGCGCCAAGCTCTATGTGCCGGTGGCCAACCTGCACCTGATCGCCCGCTACACCGGCAGCGACGACGCCCTGGCACCGCTGCACCGCCTGGGGTCGGAAACCTGGCAGAAAGCCAAGCGCAAGGCCGCCGAGCAGGTCCGCGACGTCGCCGCCGAACTGCTGGACATCTACGCCCGCCGCGCCGCTCGCGAAGGTTACGCCTTCGCCGATCCGAAAGCCGATTACGCCACCTTCAGCGCCGGCTTCCCGTTCGAAGAAACCCCCGACCAGCAGACCACCATCGAAGCGGTCCGCGAGGACATGCTCGCGGCCAAGCCGATGGATCGCCTGGTCTGCGGCGACGTCGGCTTCGGCAAGACCGAGGTGGCGATGCGTGCCGCCTTCATTGCCGTGCACGGTGGCAAGCAAGTGGTGATCCTGGTGCCCACCACCCTGCTCGCCCAGCAGCACTACAACAGTTTCCGCGACCGCTTCGCCGATTGGCCGGTCACGGTGGAAGTGATGAGCCGCTTCAAGTCCGCCAAGGAAGTGAATGCCGCGGTGGCCGACCTGGCCGAAGGCAAGATCGATATCGTCATCGGCACCCACAAGCTGTTGCAGGACGATGTGAAGATCAAGAACCTGGGGTTAGTGATCATCGACGAAGAACACCGCTTCGGTGTGCGTCAGAAAGAACAGCTCAAGGCCCTGCGCAGCGAAGTCGACATCCTGACCCTGACCGCCACGCCGATTCCGCGCACGCTGAACATGGCGGTGTCGGGCATGCGCGACCTGTCGATCATCGCCACGCCGCCGGCCCGGCGCCTGTCGGTGCGCACCTTCGTCATGGAGCAGAACAAGAGCACGGTGAAAGAAGCCCTGCTCCGCGAGCTGCTGCGTGGCGGACAGGTCTACTACCTGCACAACGATGTGAAGACCATCGAGAAATGCGCCGCCGACCTCGCCGAACTGGTGCCGGAAGCCCGCATCGGCATCGGCCACGGGCAGATGCGCGAACGCGAACTCGAACAGGTGATGAGCGACTTCTACCACAAGCGCTTCAACGTGCTGATCGCCTCGACCATCATCGAGACCGGCATCGACGTGCCGAGCGCCAACACCATCATCATCGAGCGCGCCGACAAATTCGGCCTGGCCCAGTTGCACCAGTTGCGCGGACGGGTCGGCCGCAGTCACCACCAGGCCTATGCCTACCTGCTGACGCCGCCGCGCCAGCAGATCACCCCGGACGCGGAAAAGCGCCTGGAGGCGATCGCCAACACCCAGGACCTCGGCGCCGGCTTCGTGCTCGCCACCAACGACCTGGAAATCCGCGGCGCCGGCGAACTGCTGGGCGACGGCCAGAGCGGACAGATCCAGGCCGTGGGCTTCACCCTCTACATGGAAATGCTCGAACGCGCGGTGAAAGCCATCCGCAAGGGCGAACAGCCGAACCTCGACCAGCCCCTTGGCGGCGGGCCGGAAATCAACCTGCGCCTGCCCGCGCTGATTCCCGAAGACTACCTGCCGGATGTGCATGCGCGGCTGATCCTGTACAAACGCATCGCTTCGGCCACCGACGAGGACGGCCTGAAAGACCTGCAAGTGGAGATGATCGACCGCTTCGGCCTGCTGCCTGAACCGACCAAGAACCTGGTGCGCCTGACCCTGCTGAAACTGCAGGCCGAGCAACTGGGCATCAAGAAGGTCGACGGTGGCCCGCAAGGCGGTCGCCTGGAGTTCGCCGCCGACACCCCGGTAGACCCGCTGGCATTGATCAAACTCATCCAGGGCCAACCCAATCGCTACAAATTTGAAGGCGCTACGCTGTTCAAATTCATGGTGCCGATGGAACGCCCGGAAGAACGCTTCAATACATTGGAGGCGCTGTTCGAGCGCCTTACCCCGAAAACTGCTTGAAGGACGCCCCATGCGCCTGTTTCGTTCACTGACCTTGCTCCTGACCCTGGTCGCCCCCTCGGCCTTCGCCGACCAGTATCAAGTGGAAATGATCCTGGTCCGGCAGAATGCGGTTCCCGCCATCGTCAGCCACGCCGCCCCCGAAGACTGGGCCGCCGGCGCGCAACACCTGGGCGCCGACAGCCAGCGCACGCCGGCGCTGGGTGCCGTGGTGGAAAAACTCACCGCCAGCGGCGACTACAGCGTGCTGATGCATAAAGCCTGGCAGCAGACGCTGGACGAAAACCCGGTGAAAGTCGCGGTCAGCCAGGGCCGGGAACAGTTCGGCCAGTTCCCGATCGAGGGCACCCTGAGCCTGAAGCTCGGGCGCTTCACCGATGTGGACGCGCAGTTCTGGGTCAACCAGATCGACAGCAACGGCCTGGTGACCGCCAGCGAACGCCTGAAGCAGGAAAGCCACACCAAGAACGGCCAGCTCAACTACCTGGACAACGGCCACCTGGCCCTGCTGATCAAGATCACCTCGCTGTCGGCCCCCGCGCCACGCGAAACGCCGCCTGAAATCGTGGACTGACTGAAGTCCCTATGCCCCCGACCCTGACCAAACCCCTGGCCCCGTCCTGGGTCAGCCGCTTCAAGGAACAAGCTCTGGAGCGTGGCCGCCGCTACGCCCTGGAGAACCGCGTCAGGATCGTCCAGGCCGGCGACAGCACCATCACCGCCAGCTGCCAAGGCTCGGGAAGCAATGTCTACCGACAGACCATCAACCTGCGCGAGTCGGCCAAAGGCACCCTGCTGATCGTCGACGCTGCGTGCACCTGTCCGGTCCACAGCCACTGCAAGCACATTGCCGCGGTCATGCTGCAAGTCCAGGAAACCCTGGCCTACCCGGCGGCCGCCAAAGACGCCGAGCTGCTGGAAAAACTCCAGGCCGTACTGGAAAGCCGCAGCCCCGCCCCGCTACCCCAGCAAGTGCTGGATAACGTGCAACCGGTGCCCCGACTGTGGCTGGCCAGTGTCGAGTTCAGCGCCTTCGAGCCGCGCAACGGCAGAATGCAGCGCTATATCCAGCACCGGGCCGCGCTGTCCTTCAGCTACCTGGACGAATACGTCAGCGGGCAAAAAAACGCCGATGTGCTGATTCGCCAGGAACAGCAGACCCTGCGCATCAAGCGCCAGCCGGAAGTCGAGCAACGCTATCGCGAACAGCTGCGGGCGCTGGGCTTCAAGATCGCCACCCGGCAAAGCAAGGCCCTGCCGGAAAGCGCCGGCGAGCTGTATGAAATGGTCAACGACAGCGCCTGGCTGACCTTCACCCTCAACGAATTGCCCAAGCTGCGCACCCAGGCCTGGGAGCTGCAGATCGACGACGATTTCGGCTTCGACCTGACCGCCGTGGACGATTGGTACGCCACCGTGGACGAAGCGCCGGGGCGCGACTGGTTCGACCTGGAGCTGGGCATCATCGTCAACGGCGAGCGCCTGAGCCTGCTGCCGATCCTGCTTAACCTGATGCGCTCCCACACCGAGATCCTCAACCCGGAACGCCTGGCCAGACGCCGGGACGACGAGCTGATCCTGGTGAACATCCCCGGGCGCCCCAATTCATCCAGCGGCCCCCTGCAAGTGGCGCTGCCCTACGGCCGGCTGAAACCGGTGCTGGCCACCCTGGGTGAGTTCTACCTGCAGGAGCCCGGCGAAACCGCCCTGCGCCTGAGCAGCGCCGACGCGACCCGGCTCAACCCGCTGGACGAACTGCCGCTGCTCTGGGAAGGCGGCGAACACATCCGCTCCTTCGCCCAGCGCCTGCGGGACATCAAGGATTATTCGGCGCCCGCGCCAGAAGGCCTGAACGCCACCCTGCGCCCCTATCAACTCGAAGGCCTGAGCTGGATGCAGTCCCTGCGCCAGTTGGAGGTCGGCGGCATCCTGGCCGACGACATGGGCCTGGGCAAAACCCTGCAGACCCTGGCCCACGTGCTCAGCGAAAAGAACGCCGGGCGCCTGGACCGGCCGTGCATGGTGGTGATGCCCACCAGCCTGATCCCCAACTGGCTCGACGAAGCCGCGCACTTCACGCCGCAGCTCAAGGTCCTGGCGCTCTACGGCGCCGGCCGCAAGAAGCATTTCCCCCGCCTGGCCGACTACGACCTGATCCTCACCACCTATGCGCTGCTGCCCAAGGATGTCGAGCTGCTCGCCGCCCAGCCCCTGCATGTACTGGTGCTCGATGAGGCGCAATACATCAAGAACCCATCGAGCAAGGCCGCCCAGGCCGCCCGCGAACTCAACGCCCGGCAGCGCCTGTGCCTGAGCGGCACACCGCTGGAGAATCACCTGGGCGAGCTGTGGTCGCTGTTCCACTTCCTCCTGCCCGGCTGGCTGGGGGACGTGAAGAGCTTCAATCGCGACTACCGCGTACCGATCGAAAGACACGCCAGCGAAGTGCGTCTGCAGCACCTCAACGGCCGGATCAAGCCCTTCCTGTTGCGTCGCACCAAGGAACAGGTGGCCACCGAACTGCCACCCAAGACCGAAATCATCCATTGGGTGGAACTCAACGACGCCCAGCGCGATGTGTATGAAACCATGCGCCTGGCCATGGACAAGAAAGTCCGCGACGAGATCACCCGCAAGGGCGTGGCCCGCAGCCAGATCATCATCCTCGAAGCGTTGCTGAAACTGCGCCAGGTCTGTTGCGACCTGCGCCTGGTCAACGATGACGCGGTACCGACGCGCGGCAGCTCCTCCGGCAAGCTCGACAGCCTGATGGAAATGCTTGAGGAGCTGTTCGACGAGGGCCGACGCATCCTGCTGTTCTCGCAATTCACCTCGATGCTGAGCCTGATCGAAGCCGAGTTGAAACGCCGCAACATTGCCTACGGCCTGCTGACCGGACAGACCCGCGACCGCCGCGCGCCGGTCAAGGACTTCCAGAGCGGCAAGTTGCCAATCTTCCTGATCAGCCTGAAGGCCGGCGGCGTCGGCCTCAACCTGACCGAGGCCGACACCGTGATCCACTACGACCCCTGGTGGAACCCGGCCACGGAAAACCAGGCCACCGACCGCGCTTATCGGATCGGCCAGGAGAAGCCGGTTTTCGTCTACAAACTGATTGCCCGGGGCACGGTGGAAGAGAAGATCCAGCACCTGCAGCAGGAGAAGTCAGACCTGGCGGCGGGCGTGCTGGACGGGCGCAAGGCCGGAGACTGGAAGCTGCAGAGCGAAGACATCGAAGCCCTCTTCGCCCCGCTGCCCGACAGGAAAGGCGGCCGCTGATCCGCTAGCCGCCAGCGCAGGCTCATGCCTGCGCGACCTAATACAGATCAATCGATCAGCTGAGCATCCTGGAGCGCGCCAAGCGCCGTCAGCCAGCGCGGGTCCTGGCGATAGTCGGTACGAGCGAACGCCTGGCCGCGCATCCGCGCGATACGCGGCGATGGTGTCACTTTCAGGCGCTGGGCCGCGCTCAACGCCAGCTCGGCCGCCGCGCGGTCGTTACACACCAGGCCCATGTCGCAACCGGCCGACAGCGCCGCCTCGATCCGGCTCGCGGCATCGCCTACGACATGAGCCCCGGCCATCGACAAGTCATCACTGAAAATGACGCCGTCAAACTGCAATTCGCCGCGCAGGATCTCCTGCAACCAGCGGCGGGAGAAGCCGGCCGGCTGGGCATCGACCTGGGGATAGATGACGTGGGCCGGCATCACCGCCGCCAACTGCTTGCTCAGGCGCGCGAAAGGCAGCAGATCCTTGGCGCGAATCTCGTCGAGACTGCGCTCGTCGTTGGGGATCGCCACGTGGGAATCCGCCTCGGCCCAACCGTGCCCGGGGAAATGCTTGCCGGTGGCCGCCATGCCGGCGCTGTTCATGCCGCGAATGAAGGCACCCGCCAGCAACGCAGCGCGCTCGGGGTCGCCCTCGAAGGAACGGGTGCCCACCACGGCACTGCGCTGGTGGTCGAGGTCCAGCACGGGGGCGAAGCTCAGGTCCAGGCCAACGGCCAGCACTTCAGTGGCCATGATCCAGCCGCACTGCTCGGCCAGGTATTCGGCATTCGGATTGTCGGCGATGGCACGCATGGCCGGCAGCCGCACGAAACCCTGGCGCAGGCGCTGCACGCGACCGCCCTCCTGGTCCACCGCCAGCAGCAGGTCCGGGCGGATCGCCCGAATGGACGCGCTCAGCTCACGCACCTGGCGCGGATGCTCGATATTGCGGGCGAAGATGATCAGGCCACCCACTTCGGGCTGGCGCAGGAGCTGGCGATCTTCAGCCGTCAGCCAGGTACCGGC
>NZ_JBNNVU010000092.1:0-16172 GCF_050280705.1 Pseudomonas sp. NPDC089530
CTGATTTGTTACCTATGTGGGTGAGTCATACCGGCAAGCGTTTTTGGTTCCTTTTTAGGCGTTTGTAAAAAGGGACTCGCCGTAAGGGCGAAACCATAGGTGGCCGTTACCGAAGGAATGGATATGTACACCGTCCAAAACACGCAGCGCCAGAATGGACGCCATCGCGGGCAAGTCGGATCGCCGCCCGCTCGCTCCTACAGAAGCGGAAGAGCAAGGCCCGCTCGAAACAGTCAGGCCTTGACCGGCTCCAACGCCAACTCCGTCGCCTCCGCCCGCTTGACCAGCGCATACACCACGGCCGTCAACAAGCTGCCGGCAACAATCGCCAGCAGATACAACAACGCATGATTGATCGCATTCGGAATCAACATCACAAACAACCCCCCATGCGGCGCCATCAGCTTGCAGCCGAAATACATCGACAACGCCCCGGTCAGCGCCCCGCCGGCGATGCTCGCCGGAATCACCCGCAGCGGGTCCTTGGCGGCAAACGGAATCGCCCCCTCGGAGATAAAGCACAACCCCAATACCAGCGCCGCCTTGCCCGCCTCACGCTCGGTCTGGGCGAACTTGCGCCGGGCGATAAAGGTGGCGATGCCCAGACCAATCGGCGGCACCATGCCCGCGGCCATGGTCGCCGCCATCGGCGCGTAACTCTGCGACGCCAGCAGCCCCACCGAAAACGCATAGGCCGCCTTGTTGATCGGCCCGCCCAGGTCGACGCACATCATCCCGCCCAGCAACACCCCCAGCAGAATGGCGTTGGTGGTGCCCATGCTGTCGAGGAAGTGGGTCAGGCCCGCGAGCATCCCCGCCACTGGCTTGCCCACCACATAGATCATCACCAGGCCGGTGAACAGGCTGGCCAGCAACGGAATGATCAGGATCGGCTTCAACGCCTCCAGGCTCTGGGGCAAGCGCGCGTATTTGCTGATGGCCTTGGCCGTATAGCCGGCGATGAAACCGGCAATGATCCCACCGATAAAGCCCGCGCCCAGGGTGCTGGCGAGCATGCCGCCGATCATCCCCGGCGCCAGGCCCGGACGGTCGGCAATGGAGTAGGCGATATAGCCGGCCAGCAACGGCACCATCAGCTTGAACGCGGTGTCGCCGCCGATCTGCATCAGCGCCGCAGCCAGGGTGCCCTCCTCCTTGAATGCGGTGATGCCGAACACGAAGGACAGGGCGATCATCAGCCCCCCCGCCACCACCATCGGCAGCATGAACGACACACCGGTCAACAGGTGCTTGTAGACCCCGGTCTTCTCCTGCTTGGCTGGCGTCGCGGTAGCGCCAGCCGCCGATTCCACCTGCCCCTCGGCCAACGCCTTGTTCAGGGTGGCTTCGGACTGCTTGAGCGCCACCCCGGTGCCGCAGCGATAAATCTTCTTGCCGGCGAAACGCTCGGTGGGCACTTCGATATCCGCCGCCAGCAGCACCACGTCCGCCGCGGCGATGGCCTCGGCGCTCAGCGGGTTGCGCGCGCCCACCGAGCCCTGGGTTTCCACTTGCAGTTCGTAGCCCAGGCGCTTGGCCGTCTGCTGCAAGGCCTCGGCCGCCATAAAGGTGTGGGCCACGCCGGTCGGGCAGGCAGTGACCGCCACCAGCCGTGGCGCGCTTGTCGTCACCGCTGCGGGTTCGGCCGGTGCCTCGGGGACGGTATAGACCTGAGCCTCGGCCGCACCGCGCCGCAGTACGCCATCGACATCCTGCAAAGCCGCCGCCGGCGTGCTCTGGAACACCCGCTTGCCGACGAAGCGCGACATATCCACAGGCCCGGTGCTGACCAGCAGCACCCATTCCGCGGCTTCGAGGGTGGCGGCCGACAAGTGCCGTTCGGGGTGCGCGGCATCATGCACTTCGACGCTGGTGCTCCAGCCCTGGCGCTGGGCCGCGGCGTCCAGCAGACGGGCGCACAGCACACTGGTGACCATGCCGTTCGGGCAGGCGGTAACAATGGCTAACTTCATGACCAACCCTCTTATTGTTCTATGAGGGGATGAACGCGCACCCCCTGTTCAAGCTGTGCCAGTTGCGCGGCATCGGTGATGCCGAAACCGATCTGGGTTACGGCCATGGCGGCGATGGCCGTGGCGGTGCGCAAGGTCTGCTCGGCAGGCTGGCCGCTGAGCAGACCGTGGAGCATGCCGGCCAGCAGCGAGTCGCCGGCGCCGACGGTGCTGGCCACGCTGACCTTGGGCGGCAGCGCCTGCAAGGCCGGCGCGGCGCTGAACCAGTTCACGCCTTCGGCGCCATGGGACACCACCACATGCTCGACGCCCTGGGCCCGCAGGCGCCCGGCGGCTTCGGCCTGGGTCGCCAGCGACAGCACCGGAGCGCCCAGGGCTTCGGCCAGTTCTTCGGTATTGGGTTTCACCAGCCAGGGTCCGGCGGCCAGACCGGCGCGCAGGGCTTCGCCGCTGGTGTCCAGCGCCACTTTCAGCCCCAGGGCCTTGAGGCGCGCCAGCAAGGCGTGGAGCCATTGCGGGCTGACGCCACGCGGCAGGCTGCCGGCCACCACCACCACGTCATGCCCGGGGGCAAGCCGTTCCAGGCGTTCGAACAGCGCCTGCTGCGCCGCCTCGTCGACCATCGGGCCCGGGCCGTTAAGGTCGGTGATGCGCCCGTCCTGCTCGGCCAGCTTGATATTGCTGCGGGTTTCCCCCGGCACGCGGATAAAGGCGTCGACGAAACCGCGCCGGGCGAACAGCGCCTCGAACGCCTGGGGGTTGTCCGCTCCGAGAAAGCCGCTGACGGTCAGCTGATGGCCGAGGTCGACCAGCACCTGGGCCACGTTCACGCCCTTGCCGGCGGCGTGGCAGTGCAGGGCTTCGCTGCGGTTGACCTGACCCGGTTCCAGGCGCGCCAACTGGACGGTGAGGTCCAGCGCCGGGTTCAGGGTCAGGGTAAGAATCTTTGCCATTACATGGCCTCCACTAAAGCGCGCACCTCATGGGCGCTGCCGACGGCCAGGGCCTGTTCCGCAAAGGTTTGTGCCTGGGTCAGGCTGAGCTCGCGGATGCGCGCCTTGACCTCGGCGATGCTGCGTCCGGAGACGCTCAGTTCGTCCACGCCCAGGCCCACCAGCACCGGCACCGCCAGCGGGTCGGCCGCCAGCTCGCCGCACACGCCGACCCACTTGCCGTGGGCATGGGCCGCGCGCACGGTGATGTCGATCAGTTGCAGCACCGCCGGGTGCAGGCCGTCGGCCTGGGCCGACAGGGTCGGATGCCCACGGTCGATGGCCAGGGTGTATTGGGTCAGGTCGTTGGTGCCGACGCTGAAGAAGTCCACCTCTTTGGCCAACACCGGCGCCAGCAAGGCGGCGGACGGCACTTCGATCATGATCCCCAGTTGCAGGTCGGCCACCGGGATTTCCTCCCGCAGACGCTCGGTCATCGTCCGGGCGGCGCGCCATTCTTCGACGCTGCCAACCATGGGGAACATGATCCGCAGCGGGCGGTTGTCCGCCGAGCGCAACAAGGCGCGCAGCTGGGCTTCCATCAGGTGCGGGCGTTGCAGAGTCAGGCGGATGCCGCGCACGCCGAGGAAGGGGTTTTCTTCCTTGGCAATCGGCCAGTACGGCAGCGGCTTGTCGCCACCGACATCCAGGGTGCGCACCACCAGCGGCCGCCCGCCCAGGCCATCGAGCACACGGCGGTATTCGGCTTCCTGGGTGGCTTCGTCCGGCGCTTGCGGGTGGGCCATGAAAATCAATTCGGTGCGCAGCAGGCCGATGCCTTCAGCGCCGTTTTCCACAGCGCCAGCCACCCCGGCGCTTTCACCGATATTGGCGAAGACTTCGACATAGTGGCCGTCGGTAGTGCGGGCCTGCTCATGGCGTTGTGCGGCGGCGGCCTTGAGCCGTTGTTCGCGGTGGTCGCGCTCCTGCGTGGCCCGTTGCAGGGTGCCGGCATCGGCGTCCACATGCAGGCGGCCGCGCTGGCCATCGAGCAGCAGCGGCGTGCCCGATTTGAGCAACAGCACGCTGGCACCGGCGCCGACCAGGGCCGGAATGCCCAGGGCCCGGGCAACGATGGCGCTGTGGGCGGTGGCGCCGCCCCGGGCGGTGAGAATCCCCGCCACCCGTGCCGGGTCGAGGCGCGCCACGTCCGACGGGCCAACCTCGTCCATCACCAGGATATAAGGCTCGTCCGGCTCGGCCGGGGTCTGGATGCCACACAGTTGCGCCAGCACTCGCCGGCCAATGTCCCGCAGGTCGGCAGCGCGCTCGGCCAGCAACGCATCGTGCAAGGCTTCCTGCTGTTTGGCGGCGGCTTCGATCACGGTCATCCAGGCCGCTTCGGCGCTTTCGCCCTGCTTGAGGCGGGTGTCGACTTCGTCGGTCAGTTCCGGGTCGTCGAGCATTTCCTGGTGGGTGACGAAAATCTCGCGAATGGCCTTGGCCTTACTGCGCTGGATCAGGCCATCGATGTCATGGCGCACCTCGACCAGGGCTCGTTGCAGACGCTCGCGCTCGAGGGCGGTGGACTCGCCCCGCAGCGGATAGTCGAACGGTTGGATCACCTGGATATGGGCCGGGCCGATGGCGATGCCGGGCGCCGCCGGGATGGCCTGGAGCAGGCTGCCGGACGCCGGCGCACTGAGCGGCGCCTCGATTTCGTCCAACACCGCTTGTGGAGTTACGACCTCCGGGACCGGTTCGACGTCTTCGCCCAAGCCTTCGGCGATGGCCGCCAGCAAGGCTGGCAAAGCGTCGGCGGCGATGCTCGGTTCCGCGATCAGCTCCAGGGTCTGGCCACGGCGGGCACCGAGGCTCAGCAGCTTGCTCAGGCTTTTCACCGAGACGGCGGAGTCCTGGCCGTCGACGATGCGCACACGGATCTCGCCTTCGAAGCTCTTGGCCAACTGCGCCAGGATCTTCGCCGGCCGCGCATGCAGGCCGTGGGCGTTGGCCAGGACGATGCGCGCGCTCGGCCAGTCCGCCGGCAGCTCGCCGCCCAGCACTTCCAGGACCGCGCGGCGGCTGGTGGCGCGGCCCAGTTCATGGCCGCGGCCTTCGATCAGCAGCGCGCACAGGCGCTCCAGCAGGGCCTGGTGGGCTTCGCCCAGGCTGGCCAGGCAGAACAGCCCGGCCAGGGGCTGGCCGAGGTAACGCAGCGGTTTGTCCGGGGTGACGAAGGCCAGGCCCGGACGCTTGACGGTCTGCTCGCTGTGCAACCACCACAGGCCGTCGCCCAGGGGCAGCGCTTCGACCTGTTGCAGCACCGCGGCAAAACCGTTGCTGACGCAGTCGGCCTGGCGCAGCAGCCGGGCGCCACGCCACACCAGCTCTTCGAAATCTTCCGCGGCCACGCCCAGGCCGATCATTTGCGCATCCAGCGCCAGTTCCTGCGGCGCGCCTTGCAGCAGTTTCAACAGCGCTTCCGGCGAGTTGGCGCGGCGCAGGGCCTGGCCCAGGTCGGTTTCGCCGAGGGCGCGGGTCAAGAGTTGCAGCAGACGCAGGTGTTCGTCGGATTTGGCGGCGATGCCGATCGCCAGGTAGACGATCTGCCCATCGCCCCAGTCCACGCCCTCGGGAAACTGCAGCAGGCGCACGCCGGTGGCGAACACCTGGTCACGGGTTTCCGGGGTGCCGTGGGGAATGGCAATACCTTGGCCGAGAAAGGTCGAGCCCTGGGCTTCGCGGGCCTGCAGGCCGGCCAGATAACCGTCGGCGACCAGGCCGTCGGCCACCAGTCGGTCGGCGAGCAACTGCAGTGCAGCGGACTTATCCACAGCCGACTGGCCCATGGATATCTGCTCAATGGTGAGCTCGAGCATGCTTTCTCCTATTTAGCACCGGGGCGCTAGGTATTGTTTTGAGTGAATCAGCCAGGTGGCTTTACTGCCACAAACGGGACCGCCGGCTTGGCAAGGCCCAGTTCCCGAATGGCGATTTCCCTAGAAAATACGCTTGCTGAAACGTTTAATCTAGAATTTCGGGCACGTTACTCGATAATCATCCATCCTTGAAGCCCTACCTGTCGGTTGCAGGTTCCGACATTGGTCGCCTGCCTATATCGGTTAGGATTGGCGAAAATGTCGGGGCAAGCTCCAGAAAACAAGGAAAACCCGGGTTGAAACTCAGTGATATCGCCAGGCTGGCCGGTGTGTCCGTCACCACCGCCAGCTACGTCATCAACGGCAAGGCCGAACAGCAACGCATCAGCAACGCCACCGTGGAACGGGTTCGGGCAGTGGTCGAGGAGCATGGCTTCACGCCCAACCCTCAAGCCGCCGGGCTGCGCAGCCGGCGTACCCGGACCCTGGGTTTCATCCTGCCGGACCTGGAAAACCCCAGTTACGCGCGCATCGCCAAGCTGCTGGAGCAAGGCGCCCGCGCCCGCGGCTATCAGCTGCTGATCGCCAGCTCCGACGATGCCCCGGACAGCGAGCGGCAGTTGCTGCAACTGTTCCGCGCGCGCCGTTGCGATGCGCTGTTCGTCGCCAGTTGCCTGCCGCCGGAAGACGACACCTACCGCTTGTTGCAAGCCCAGGGCCTGCCGATCATCGCCCTCGACCGGGTGATGGAGCCCAGCCATTTCTGCTCGGTGATCAGCGACGATCAACAAGCCAGCCTGCACCTGACCCGCAGCCTGCTGCAGCCCCAGCCACGGCAGATCGCCCTGATCGGCGCCCGCCCCGAACTGGGCATCAGCCAGGAACGCACCGCCGGCTTCAAGCAGGCCCTGGAAGGGTTCGACGGCCAGGTGCTGATCGAACAGGGCGAGGCCTTCAGCCGCGACTGCGGCCGCCAGTTGATGGAAGCCCTGCTGGAACGCCTGGGCCATCTGCCGGATGCCCTGGTGACCACTTCCTATGTGCTGCTGCAAGGGGTGTTCGACGCCCTGCACGACTTCCCGCTCAGGCCCCGGTCGCTGCGCCTGGGCACCTTCGGCGATACCCAGTTGCTGGACTTCTTGCCGCTGCCGGTCAACGCCATGGCCCAGCAACATCAGCTGATTGCCGACAAGGCCCTGCAACTGGCCCTGGCCGCCATCGAGCAAGGCCATTACCAGCCCGGCGTGAACGCCATCGCCCGGACCTTCAAGCAGCGTATCCACGAGGCCTGAGCGTGGAGCTGATCGACAGCCACACCCACCTGGATTTTCCCGATTTCGACGCCGATCGCCCGGCGCTGCTGGCCGCCAGCCGCGCCCTCGGCGTGCGGCGGATGGTGGTGCTGGGGGTGTATCAGCGCAATTGGCAACGGCTGTGGGACCTGGTGCAGGGCGATGCCGACCTGCATGCCGCCTTCGGCCTGCATCCGGTCTACCTCGACGAGCACCGACCCGCCGACCTGGTCGAGCTGGGCGACTGGCTGAGCCGCCTGGCGGGCCATCCGCAGCTGTGCGCGGTAGGCGAGATCGGCCTGGATTATTTTCTCGAACAGCTGGATCGCCAGCGTCAGCAGCAACTGTTCGAAGCGCAATTGCAACTGGCCGCGGACTTCCAACTACCGGCCCTGCTCCATGTGCGCCGCAGCCATGCCGCAGTGATCGCCACCCTCAAGCGCTTCAAGCTCAAGCGCGCCGGCATCGTCCACGCCTTCGCCGGCAGCCGCGAGGAAGCCCGCGAATACCTCAAGCTCGGGTTCAAGCTGGGCCTGGGCGGCGCCGCGACCTGGCCCCAGGCCCTGCGCCTGCGCAAGGTCATCGCCGATTTGCCGCTGGACGCGGTGGTGCTGGAGACCGACTCGCCGGACATGGCCCCCGCCATGTACCCCGGCCAGCGCAACAGCCCGCAGCACCTGCCGGCGATCTGCACGGCCCTGGCCGAGCTCATGGCGGTCAGCCCCGAACAGCTGGCAGAGGCCAGCACCGCCAACGCCTGCGCGCTGTTCGGCTGGCCACGCAACGCCTGAATCAGACCCGGAACGCGCTGATCAACTGCTTCAACTGCACCACCTGGGCCGACAGCTGGCGGCTGGCATTCTCGGTCTGGTGCGCGCCTTCGGCGGTGCGCTCGCCGGCACGGTTGATCTCGACGATGTTCTGATCGATGTCATGGGCCACCGCGGTCTGCTGCTCCACCGCCGCGGCGATCTGCTGGTTCTGGTCGACGATCATGCCCACCGCGCCGAGGATGTTCTCCAGCGCTTGCTGGACCTTTTCCGACTGCCCCACCGTGCCATTGGCCATCTGATGGCTGACGCCCATGGCCTTGACCGCGGCGCCCACGCCACCGTGGAGCTTGAGGATCATCTGGGCGATTTCCTCGGTCGATTGCTGGGTGCGCTTGGCCAGGGTCCGCACTTCGTCGGCCACCACCGCGAACCCCCGCCCCTGCTCGCCGGCCCGTGCCGCCTCGATAGCGGCGTTGAGCGCCAGCAGGTTGGTCTGCTCGGCGATGCTCTTGATGACTTCCAGCACCTGGCTGATGGCCTGGCTGTCGCTGGCCAGTTGATTGATCACCAGCACCGACTGGTCGATCTCGCTGGCCAACTGGGCAATGCTGCCCTGCTGCGACTCCACCAGCCCGCGCCCACTGATGGTTTCGTCGTTGACGCTGTGAGCGCTGCTGACCGCCGCCGCGGCACTGCGCGCCACTTCCTGGGACGTGGCGGACATCTGGTTCATCGCCGTCGCCACCTGTTCGATCTGGCTGCGCTGCCCGGCCACCGCCTGGTTGCTCCGGGCCGACACGGCCTCCACCTGCCCGGCCTGGCGCTCGACCTCACTGACGGTCTTGCCCACCAGTTCGATCAGGTCATGGATCTTCGCCACGGTGCCGTTGAACACCGTGCCCAGCTCGCCCAGTTCGTCGCGGCTCTGGGCATCGAAGGTGACGGTCATGTCGCCGGCCGCCACCTTGTCCATCACCGCGCCCAGGCGCTTGAGGGTGGTGCGGGTCGACACGTAGAAACCGCCATAGAGATAGAAGATCAGCAGGAACACCGCCGCCAGGGCCACCACCAGCAGCACCATGTGCGCGCGGTTCTGCCCCAGCCGCTGTTGCAACTCGTCACCGAGAAATTTCAGGGTCGCCTCGTTGAGCTGGTAGGTCTGCGCCATCAGCCCGCTGACCTGGTCATAAAAGCCCTGCCATGGCGCGTCCAGGGTGTCGGCCATCACCACCTGTTCCTCGAACAGCTCGCTGGCCTGCTTGAGGCTGCCTTTGCTGGCGCTGGCCAGGGTGTCCAACGCGCCCTGGGCGGCCTTGCTCGCCCCCAGCGCGTCCTGCAGCTTCAGGCCATATGCAGCCTGGAGTTTTTCGATCTGCGCCAGCAGCTCGTCAAAACGGGTGCTGGCCGAGGAGTTGAGAAAGCCCTGCCCTAAGGAATAGGCGCCCATCGCCCGCCCTTCGCCGAGGACCTGGGTGACCTGCGGGGTGACGCTGGTCACCAGCTCGCTCAACTGCCGCACATCGCTCTGGCTGTCGCGGCTCAGGCCAGCCTGGCTGGCGATGATCTGGCTGAAAATCTGCGCGCTGCCCAGCAGCTTGCCGATCAGCGCGCTTTTGCTCTGCAGCGAGCTTTCTGCCTGCTGCGCCTTGAAGGCCACGATCATTTCGTCGCGCTTGCCGTCGAAAACCCCGACCTGCTCAGGGTCCACAGTCACCGCGACCAGGCCCTGCAAGCGCTCGAGCACGGACTTTTCCAGGGCGGCGATCTTGCTCTCGATATCCCCGGCCTTGCCGGACTGCCCCAGGGTCGCGTTGATCTGCACCATATTGTTCAGGGTTTCCAGGTCCCGGCGCAGGGTCAGGCTGCTGCCCAGCAGGTCCAGGCTTTGCAGCTCGACCTGGGTGCCCTGGAATTCCCGGTAGGAATCGCGCACCAGATAAAAGTTGGTGACCAGCATCGGCAGGAAAAACAGCACGCTGATCAGGCTGAACTTCATGCCGAAGCTCAGACGGTTCATCAGGGCAATCGCGGGATAGAGCAAGCTCTTCACAAGAAGTCTCCCTTTTTTGCTTTTATTTTTATTGGCAGGTAGGCGAAGACAGCAGATAGCCACTATTGGGCGCTGCTCTTGTATAGCTCAAATCGACAGAGGGTTTTGTAACTTAAGGTTAACCGCGCGGATGGCGGTCGAGAGGGAGGGGCGTTACCTGCGCTGGCGAGGCCGGGCAGCCTCGCCAGCATTCATTCGATATGCCGTCAGGACAGCACTGTCCACAGAGCGAAACCGGCGTACCAGAGCACCGCGGCCCGCAGCAGCAGCTCCCAGATCCGGTCCAGGCTGAGAATGCCTTCCGGCCCGGTGATCGGCGCGGGAATTTCCGCGGCGACCAGGCCCACCTTCTCCACCAGTTGCGCAGCACCGATGTTCCAGTTCAGCAACTCGTGCAGCATCACGCGGCTGACCGCGACGAAGTTGCCCACCAGGGCGAAGCTGGCCGCCAGCAGGCGTACCGGCAACCAGTCGAAGGCATGCCGCAGCTGCCCGGCCCGCTCGGCGACCGCCGGGTTCTGGCTGTGCTCGGCGGCCAGCGCCAGCAAGCGATAGCTCAAGGCGGCCACCGGCCCCAGCAGGAAGTACCAGAAGATCACCGCGAAAAAGCTCTGGTAGGCCTGCCACAGCAGGTGCCCCTGGACCTGCTCGAGCAACTGCTCGCCGCTGTCGGCGCAGATGTCCAGGTCGCGCTTGGCCACGTGCGCCGCGGCTTGCAGGTCTTCCCGGCGCCAGGCGTCGCGAAACGGCCCGAGGTCACCCAGCAGGTCGCCGCGCCCCAGGCTGTAGATCACCACCAACAGATGCACCGGCAACGCCAGCAAGCCGTAGGCCAGCGGCTCCAGGAGCAGCAACAGCAGCCCCAGCACCGCCACCGGCAACAACACCAGCAGGGCCAGGACCCACCAGGGGCGCGTGGCCAGACCGGCGCTGGCCTCGCGTCGATGCAGTTGCCGCAGCCAGGGCTCGTCGCGCTGAACGCGCTGGCGCAGGGCCGAGAACTTCTCGATCCACACCGCCAGCAGCAACACCAGAAAACTCATTGTCCTTCCCCTTTGTTCAGGGCCGCGCGATAGCGTCCCCAGTCGAATCCAGGCCCCGGGTCGGTCTTGCGCCCCGGAGCGATATCGCTGTGTCCACAGATCCTCTGTGGCGTGATGGCCTTGAAGGCGTGCAGCAGTTGCCGGGTCAAGGCGATCAGCGCGTCGTACTGGGCATCGGTGAACGGCAGCTCGTCGGTGCCTTCCAGTTCGATCCCCAGGGAAAAGTCATTGCAGCTTTCGCGCCCGTCGAACCACGACACGCCGGCGTGCCAGGCCCGATCCAGACAGGAGACAAACTGAGTGACGCCGCCGTCACGTTCGATCAGAAAATGCGCGGACACGCGCAGGTCGGCGATCCCGGCAAAATAGGGATGTTCGGTGACATCGAGACGGTTCTGGAAGAATTCCTGCACCTTGCCCGTCGCGAACTGGGCGGGCGGCAGGCTGATGTTATGGATCACCAGCAGGGAAATTTCAGCCGCGGGGCGCGCGTTGAAATTGGGCGACGGGCAATGGCGAACGCCGTGACACCAACCGCTTGCGGGGTCCAACTGCATACCGATTCCTTCAACCTGGCCTGTGACGGCTCAGTATGCCGCGTTCCACCCCCAGGTTGCGATCACTTGCCGCGATTGAGTCGTTGCAGGCTGCCGATCACCGACTCCAGCGCCCGGTCGAACAGCAGGGTGTCGTCCAGCTCGCGCACGGTGGCGCGCTGGAACTCCAGGGCCAGGCCGATGCGAGTGCGCTCCAGCACCTTCATGCCGGTGCGGTTGACGAAAATGTATTTGTCGCCGGGCTGGACGATCGCCGCCAGCTTGCAGCGCACGCGGCTGTCCTCGTCCTCGAGGAACTCGACCCAGGCCCCCAGCCGCAGCTGTTCGACCCGCAGCAACCCGGGATCGTTGGCCGCCAGCGCCAGGGGCGCAGCCTCCAGCGGGCCCTCCTCGGCACACGGCAGGACGATTTCCTCCTCCACTGCGACCATGGCCGGCGGTTCGCCCGGCTGATGCGGCGCGACAGGCTGCTTCAATTGCTCGAACACCTGCAGGTGCAAGGCTTCCAACTGGCCGAAGAACTCGCTGGTGGCGAAGGGATCGAACGCCGCGCTGTTCAGCCCGTCGCGCAACGCCTTGAGCAGCTCGGGCACCAGCGCCAGCAGGTGCAGGGCGGCCTCCGGTTCGGCGTGGCGCTGCACGCTCCAGATCAGTTGCTCCATGGTCCGCAGCCCCTCGCGCCACTGCGCGGAGTGTTCGCCGTGCTTGAGGTAGACCAGCAGCAGGACCTTGCTCCAGGCCTGCTGCACGAACTCGACCACCCTCAGGGGCAGCACCTTGCCCAGCAACCCGTCGTTCAGCGCCTGTTCGACGCAGCGCCGCGCCAGCTCGGCCTTGGCCCGCCCCTCTTCGGCGTCACGGGTGCGTTGCTCGAGCAATTCGCTGCGGCGCCGCTCGTCACTGGTGAAGGCGAGAAACTCGGCCAACAGCTCGGAAAAGATCGCCGGGTCGTCGACGAAGTCGCTCAGCAGCCGCTGCACCACCTGCTCGATCCGCAGGTACAGGCTGTCGCGCTGATAATCGTCGCAGGTGCCCCAGCCCATGGCCGCCGCGGCGATTTCGTTGAGCAGGCGCCGGGCGGGATGGCTGCTGCGGCTGAAGAAGCTCTTGTCCAGCACCGCGACCTTGAGCATGGGGATCTGCAGGCGGCCAATCAGGGTCTTCAACGACTCCGGCAGGTTGCGATCGGCGAGGATGAACTCGAAGAGCATGGCCACCAGGTTGATCACATCTTCGTCGGCCACTCCGACCACCCGCGACTTGCCGCTTTTCACGCTGACCCGGGTCAGCAGCTGTTCCAGGTGGTTGCGCAGGTCGAAATCGTCCTGAGTGCCAGCCGGCACGTAGTGCTGCAGGTGCGACAGCAGGCGCAGCAGGTCGCGGGTGGAAATCGGCAGGGTTTCGGCGCTGGCCTCCAGGGTCGGCACCACGCTGCCGCGGACATGCAGCAGCAGTTCCTGCAAGGCGGCGAACACTTCCTGGACGCTTTCGTCCATCTGCGCCACGCCGGGCTCGGGCGCCACCTGGATGCTCGCAGCCGCCTGGTCGGTGGCCCGGCGCGCCGGGGCCGGCTTGAGCTCCGGCAGTACGCCGGTGGCGGCCAGCAGCTGGTTGGCCTCGGCGTACAGCTGATCGGCCCCGCTGAGCACATAACGCTCGAACAGCTTGAGAATGATCAACTTGACCTTGATCTCCACCCCCAGGCTGCGCCCGGCGTCGAGGAAATACTCGCAGAGCATCGCCGCGCCCAGGGGGTTGCTGCGCTCGTCCAGGCGTTTGCCCAGTAGCGCGTTCAGGCGCGCGGTCAGTTGGTCCAGGGCAAAACCGTCGCGGTTGCCGGCCTTGGCGATCATGGCCTCGAGGGCCACGGCGCGCTCCAGCTCGTCATGGCAGGCACCGGCGGGAGGGGTGTAGGCAACGGCCTGGGCGATCGCCGGCGCGGGGTCGTACTGGACCAGGCCGACAAAGGCCTGGGCCAGCTTTTCCAGGAACGTGCGCTCGATGCTTTTGCGTTTCAGGCGCAGGTCGCGCATGGCTTGAAACAAGGTGTTCTGCTGGACATTGTCCTGGGCCCGGTCGGCCATCTCGAACAGGGTATCGTCGGCGTTATCGAACAGTTCCTGCAGGCCCTGGCGCAGTTGCTGCGCGGCCTTGTCGCGGACCTGGAGCAGGATCACGGGCAAGCGGGCGAGCGCCGAAGCGTTCGCCTGATCCGTAGTCGCCTTGTGCAAAGGCACCACATTCCCGTCATTGTGCATCCAAGCCTCCTGAAAGGTGTTCCTGTGCCGCGTGCTGAAAAGTCGGCCGACGCTCACAGCCCAATCCCAGCGGGCATCGATGCGCACCGCTGCAGTTCAGATATCGGGGGAGCCAAAGAGACGTCAAAGCTATGACGTCAATTACAAGTCAGAATTATCTGGCAAAAAACACCCTTGTGCCAGCAGACTCTGCACCCAGCTTGAAATCCCCCTCCCCTGACGACCACCCGCGCTTGCCAACGACTCGCGCCTGGCGACCAAATGCAGGGACCGGAGGGCGGCTGCCTTGGGTTCGCTCGCGCCATGGCCCTATAATCGGGCCACTTTGTTTGTGGAGCCCGCTATGCCGAATCTACGCCTCGCCGACCTGACCGCCGAAATCGAAGCCAACGTGCGCCGTGCGTTGCTGGAAGACATCGGCAGCGGCGATATTACCGCGCAACTGATCCCGGCCGAACGCCTGGCCAAAGCCACCATCATTACCCGCGAGGCCGCGGTCATCAGCGGCACCGCCTGGGTCGACGCGGTGTTCCGCCAGCTCGATCCGCGGGTCGCCGTGCATTGGCAGGTGCGTGACGGCGAACGGGTCAGCCCCAACCAGGCCCTGTTCCACCTCGAAGGCCCGGCCCGCTCGCTGCTCAGCGGCGAACGCAGCGCCCTGAACTTCCTGCAGTTGCTGTCCGGCGTGGCCACCCGCGCCCAGTACTACGCCGACTTCGTCGCCGATACCCAGGTCAAGCTGCTGGACACCCGCAAGACCTTGCCGGGGCTGCGCCTGGCGCAGAAATACGCGGTGACCTGCGGTGGCTGCCACAACCACCGCATCGGCCTGTACGACGCCTTCCTGATCAAGGAAAACCATATTGCCGCGTGCGGCGGCATTGCCCAGGCCATCAGCGCCGCCCACAAGATCGCCCCGGGCAAGCCGGTGGAAATCGAAGTGGAAAACCTGACGGAGCTCAAGGAAGCCCTGGCGGCGGGCGCGGACATCATCATGCTCGACGAACTGAGCCTGGACGACATGCGCGAAGCGGTCCGCCTGAATGCCGGCAAGGCCAAGCTGGAGGCCAGCGGCGGGATCAATGAAAGCACCTTGCGCCCGATCGCCGAGACCGGCGTCGATTACATTTCGATCGGGGCGATGACCAAGGATGTGAAGGCGGTCGACCTGTCGATGCGCTTGAGTCTCTGAGTTTTCACGCGGTCGCCCAACGAAAAACGCCAGCCTCGAAAAGGCTGGCGTTTTTGTATCAGTCGTCGATTTCGTTGAGTTCCAGGTAATCCTGCAGGTCCATGCCCAGGGCCTCGGCCACTTCCTGATGGACCTCCAGGCGCATGGCCTTGAGTTCCTCGGGCGACTCGGCCACCAACTCCAGCACCAGCTCCCAGGGCTCGATGCCCCGCGACTCCGCTTCGTCCTCGAAGGCCCATTGGGCCTGCTGCTTCTGTTCCTTGGGACTCAAGGCGCTGATTTCTTCCTGCAGGGAAGGGGTCGCCGCCAGGTACTTTTCAAGGGCCAGGTCGATTCTGGCTTCTTTAGGAATCATCTCGTTCTCTCTGATCGTGGGAATGGACGATGGATCGGTCGGGATCATCTGAAAGCCATTCAGACGGCCTGCGAATATAGGGCCTTTACCCGCCGATGCCTACGAATCCTTGCATCGCGCCGACAAAAAACCTGTCCGTTCGCTCAAGGCCGCTTTCGCGAAAATACGTTGTTACATTCCGCCTCACGAACAGCCGGATTGCACAGGGAACAAGCGTGCAAGAACGCAGTCATAGCGATGTGCCATATCGGCACCTTTCAAGGAATCGAAGAGATGTTCAATCGCTCCAAGCGTTCGTCCGTCTACCGCACCACCAGCCTGGCCACCCTGATGCTCGGCAGCCTGACCCTCCCCGCCCAGGCCGTTGAAATCAACTCCAGCAACGCCTCGTATTACGACAGCATCTCGGCCCTGCACCAGGAAGTGGACCGCACATTCACCCTGCGCCCCAGCGGCTTCAGCGTGGATGACCTGCAAAAACTGCAGGCGGGCCTCAAGGACCACACCTCGGAACTGGAAAAGCTCAAGAAGATCGTCGACAGCCAGGACCGCCTTATCGAAGAGCTCAAGCGCAACACCGGCAACAGCTCCAGCAGCAATGCCAGCGACATGAGCAACCTCAGGAAAACCACCAGCGAACAGGCCAGCCAGTTGGCCAAACTGGAAAAGCAGCTTGAAGAGTTCAAGCGCAACAGCGGCTCGAGCGCCAGCTCGAACACCAATGAAGTGAGCAACCTCAAGCGCGTCACCAGCGACCAGGCCAGCGAGTTGGACAAACTCGGCAAGCAGATCGAGGAACTCAAGCGCGGCAGCAGCTCAAGCTCCAGTTCGAGCTCAAGCGAGCTGTCCAGCCTCAAGAGCACGG
>NZ_JBNNVU010000092.1:16269-22385 GCF_050280705.1 Pseudomonas sp. NPDC089530
CGAGCTGTCCAGCCTCAAGAGCACGGTCGGCAGCCAGGCCAGCGAACTGGACAAACTCGGCAAGCAGATCGAGGAACTCAAGCGCGGTAGCAGCTCAGGCTCCAGTTCGAGCTCCAGTGACCTGTCCAGCCTCAAGAGCACGGTCAGCAGTCAGGCCAGCACCCTGGACAAGCTGGAAAGGCAGGTCGATGACCTCAAGCGCGGCAGCAGCTCGGGTTCCAGCGCGAGCGCAAGTGAACTGTCCAGCCTAAAGAGCGAGGTCAGCAACCAGGACCGGGACCTGGAACAACTCAAGCGCAGCCTCGAGGACCTGAGCCGCCGGGTGAAGTGATACCAGGCCAATAGACACGACAAAGCCCGCCGATGCGGGCTTTGTCGTTGATGGGCTCTGCCTCTCAGGTGCGTGGCAGATGCTTGCTCACACAATGAATGCCGCCGCCACCGGCGGCGATCGGATCGATATTGACCTGCTCCACCACCCGCCCCGGATAGAGCCGAGTCAGCAGGTTCTTGCAGTATTGGTCCGCCGCCGAGTCGCCGAACTGCGGGGCGATCACTGCACCGTTGATTGGCAGGAAGTTGATGTAGCCCGGTGCGAAATCCGGGTTGTCCTGGGTATAGCGGTTGCTGCGCATCCGGGTGGGCGGCGGCAGGGTGTGGACCTCCAGCTTGCGGCCGTCGGCGTCGGTGGCGGCGTTGAGGATGTCCAGGTGCCGGCGCGTCACTGCGTAGTCGTAGGACGCGGGATCGTTGTCCAGGTTGGCGATCACCACCCCGGGCTTGACGAAGCGCGCATAAAAATCGACGTGGGCGTCGGTGATGTCTTTTCCCCTGATCCCCGGCAACCAGATGATCTTGCGCAGGCCGAGGTTGGCCTTCAGCTCGGCTTCGATCTGCGCCTTGCTCAGCCCCGGGTTGCGGTTGTCGTTGAGCCAGCAGCTCTCGGTAATGATCGCGGTGCCATGCCCGTCCACCTCGATGCCACCGCCCTCCCCCACCAGCGCGCTGCGAAGGTAGTCGGCTTCCATCTCCTCGCTCAGGGGCCCGGCCACCCGGGTGTCGTTGGCCGAGACCTGCTTGTCGCCCCAACCGTTGAAGTTGAAGTCCACCAGGCCCAGGCCACCCGCGCCATCGACCACGAAGCAGCCGCCGTAATCGCGCACCCAGACGTCATCCAGCGCCAGGGGCAGGAAATCGATATTGCCGGAGCCGCATTGGCTCTTGGCCTGCGCCAGCTGGCTGGCCCGGCAGAGCACGGTCACCGGCTGGTAGCGGGCGATGGTCCTGGCCAGCAGGGCGATGGTGTCGTTCACCGCGCCCGCCCAGTCCCCCCAGACCCGGGAGGACGCGCCGAAGGCCAGGATCACCCGCTCCTGCGGGCCGTGTTCGTCGGGCATGTACCAGTTGCCGGCCGCGGCGGCGAACACCCGCGGGGCGCCGAAGCCGAGGCCTAGCGTGGCGGCGGCGCCGATTCCGCTGGCCGCCATCAGCTGTTTGATGAAGTCACGGCGTGTAGACATGGAGGGTCCTCTATCGGGTAAGCCGCGAGGGGCAGGGCCAACCGTTGCCCGGCGCCCGCCCCCTCACGGGTGTTTTCAGTCGTGAAGGCTGGTCTTGAAGGTGGTCCAGGCACGCATTCGCGCACGCATGTCGCGCTGCGGGATGTCCTTGCCGGGGATCAGCCGTGCGTAGGTGGCCTCGTCCACATAGATATCCGGATTGTTGCGCATGCCGGCCTCGACCAGCGGCCTGGCCTTGGCGCTGGAGGTGGGATAACCGGTGGCATTGCTGATCGCCGCCATGTTCGCCGGACGCATGATGAAGTTGATCAGCGCGTAGGCGTACTCCGGGTGCCGGGCATCGGCCGGGATGGCCATGGTGTCCATCCACACCGTGGTGCCTTCCCGCGGAATCCGGTACTGGAAGTGCGTGCCTTTGCCGGTCTCGTCGGCGCTGCGCTGGGCCTGGAGCATATCGCCGCTGTAGCCGAGGGACAGGCAGATGTCGCCATTGACCAGCTGGGTCACCGGCTGCGACTGGAACTTGCGGATATACGGCTTGATGCCCTTGAGCAACGCCACCGCCTCGGCCAGGTCGTCCGGCTTGCTGCTGCGCGGCTCGCGCCCCAGGTAGTTGAGCACCACAGCCAGCACTTCGTCGGGCGAGTCGATCATCGAGATGCCGCAGTCGGCGAATTTCGCCGCCAGTTCGGGCTTGAAGATCAGGTCCAGGCTGTTCACCGGCGCGTCCTTCAGGCGCTTGTCGATCAGCGCCTGGTTCCAGGTCAGGCCGATGGTGCCCCAGGTGTAGGGCACGGTGGCCTGCTGCGAGTACGGATAACGGCTCTGCAAGGCGCGCAGGCCAGGCTCGATGTCGGCCAGGTGCTCAAGCTTGCCCGGGTCCAGTTTCTGCAGGGCGCCGGCGTGCATCAGGCGTTCGGCCACGGTATCGCCGGGGAAGACCAGGTCATAGCCACTGTGGCCGGACATCAGCTTGGCTTCCAGCGTCTCGCTGCTGTCCATCACGTCGTAGATGACCTGGATCCCGGTCTCGCGGGTGAACGCCGCGAGGGTGTCCGGGGCGAAGTAATCCGCCCAGTTGTACAGGCGCAGGACCTTGTCCTCGGCCTGGGCGGCGAGCTGCGCGCAGCCCAGGCCAAGGCCCAGCGCAAGGACCAGGAGTTTTTTCATGGCGTTCATCCTCAGGCTCCCTGGCGTTGCCAGTGGGTATGGGTCTGGCGACCGTCCAGCCCCAGCAGCGGGCCGTACATTTCCGGACGGCGATCGCGGTAGATGCCCCAGCTCAGGCGCTCCTCGGCCATCGCACCGAGGTCCAGGCGCTGCACCAGCACACCCGGGGTGTCGCGGTCGGCTTCGGCCAGCAGCTGGCCCTTGTGGTCGGTGATGAAGGACGAGCCGTAGAAGCGCATCCGCAGCTCGGGATCGGTGGTCGCCACTTCTTCGCCGACACGGTTGGCGGCGATCACCGGCAGGATGTTGGCGGCGGCATGCCCCCGCTGGGCCGTCTGCCAGTGGTCGCGGGAATCCAGCCCGGTGGCGCCCGGCTCGGAGCCGATGGCAGTCGGATACAGCAGCACCTCGGCGCCCATCAAGGCCAGGCAGCGGGCCGTCTCGGGGAACCACTGGTCCCAGCAGATACCGACACCGATACGGCCAAAGGCGGTATCCCAGACACGGAAACCGGTATCGCCCGGGCTGAAGTACTCCTTCTCCTGGTAACCGATGGCGTTGGGGATGTGGGTCTTGCGGTACACGCCGAGCAGTCGGCCGTCGGCATCGGCCACCGCCAGCGAGTTGAAATAGGCATTGCCGGCCCGCTCGAACCAGCTCAGCGGCAGCACTACGCCCAGTTCCCGGGCCAGTTCGGAAAAACGCTGGAGCACAGCGCTTTGGCCGTATTCCTCGGCCAGGGCCAGGTGCTTGTGGTCCTGTTCGATACAGAAGTACGGAGTGGCGAACAGCTCCTGCAACAGGATCAGTTGCGCGCCCTTGGCGGCGGCCTCGCGCACCAGACGCTCAGCCCGGTCGAGGTTGCCCGACAGGTCCCAGCTGCAGGCGAACTGGGTGGTGGCGACGGTCAGCAGGCTCATGCTCGCACCCCGCCCAGCGGCCAGGCCGGCTGTTGCTGGGTGATGCAATGCACGCCACCGCCGCCATGGGCCAGCTGGTTGATCCGCACCGGCACCACTTCCCGCCCGGGGAAGGCCAGGCGCAGGGTGGCAGCGGCGTCCTCATCGGCGGCGATGCCGTAGGCCGGCATGATGATCGCGCCATTGGCAATGTAGAAGTTGGTGTAGGAGGCACAGAACACCTCGGCGTCCTGGTCCACCGCGTCGCTGGCTTCGAACAGCTCGAGCATTTCGAAGCGCCGGCCCTGGGCATCGGTGGCAAGTTCGAGGGCACGGCGGTTTTCGCGCACCACTTCGGCGTACACCGAGGACTGGTCGCGGGTGGCGTCCACCAGCAAAGCGCCGGGCCTGGCGAAGGCACACACGCCATCGACGTGGCCATCGGTCATGTCGCCAGTGACGTAGTCCGGGTCGCCCGGCAGCCAGATGGTTTTCTTCACCCCCAGCAGACGCGAGAAGATCGCCTCCATCTCGGCCTTGCTCATGCCGGGGTTGCGGTTGGCGTTGAGCAACACCGATTCGGTGGTGATCAGCGTGCCCTGGCCATCCACATGGATAGCGCCGCCCTCGTTGGTCAGCGGCGTGTCGAAGCATTCCAGGCCGAGGCTATTGAGAATCCGCCGCGCCAGGCTTTCGTCCAGGTCGAAGGCGGACTTGCCGCCCCAGGCGTTGAAGCGCCAATTGACCCCGGCAGTGCCGAGGCGCGGATGGCAGACGAAGCTCGGACCAGAGTCGCGGCACCAGCTGTCGTTGATCGCCAGTTCGACCAGCTCGACGTTCGCTCCACAGAGTTCTTTGGCCCGGGCCACCGCCGAAGGGTCGACCACCATCTTCACCGGCTCGAAGCGGGCGATGGCGTTGGCCACCCGGGCAAAGTCGAGTTGCACGTCGGCCAGGGTCACGCCCCAGCCGTTTTCCCACAGGGCCTGGTTATGGGGAAAAGCCATCCAGGTGGCGGCATGAGGGGCCCACTCGGCGGGCATGAACCAGCTGTTCTGCGCATCGTTGGTTTGCATAAAAAATGCCTTCAGTTAAGATTTTTTTATCACTGAAAACCGGGGCCTCGGTCATGATGTGCATGCTAGGCCTGTCAATGCGCGTCAACAAACGATAGATTTTGCGGACTTCTGATTAGCAAGGCTTATCGATCATGCTGAAACACTGGCCACCCCTGAATGCCCTGCGCGGCTTCGAAGCCGCCGCCCGCCTGGGCAGTTTTCACAAGGCCGCCGAAGAGCTGCACCTCACCCAGTCGGCCATCAGCCAGCAGATCCGCAGCCTGGAGAGCTTCCTCGAACAACCGCTGTTCTTTCGCAGCGGTCGCAGCGTGGCACTGACCGATGCGGGCTTCGACCTGCTCAGCACCACCCAGTCGCTGCTGCAGCAACTGGCCGTGGGCATCCGCCGCCTGGACCAGTACCGCAAGCCCAACCAACTGGTGGTCAACACCACCCCGGCCTTCGCCCGCCACTGGCTGGTGCCGCGCCTGGCGGATTTTCATCGGCGCAACCCGCAGGTCGATCTCTGGCTGCTGACCACCGACGAAACCCCGGACATGACCACCCAGACCATTGACATCGCCGTGCGCGACGACCTCAGCGCCCAGGCCGAATGCAGCTTTCGCGTGTTGCTGGAAGACCGCCTCTACCCCGCCTGCCACCCAAGCCTGCTCGGACAGGAGGCGAGTGCGCGCACCACCCTGCACGGCGAACGCGAGATGGACTGGAGCCACTGGCAGGTACAAGGCGGTGCCGACGTCGGCCAGCACAGCCAGGGGCTGAACTTTTCCGACCCCGGCCTGCTGCTGGATGCCGCCAGCCAAGGCCTGGGGATAGCCCTGGTCAGCCAACTGCTGGCCGGCCGCGCCCGGAGCCAGGGACTCTTGGTGGCGCTGGCGGAACAGCGGGTACGCGGCCCGAACTGGAGCTGGCTGGTGCACCGTGACAGCGAAGGCGATGCCCTTACCCGCAGTTTCTGCGACTGGCTGGTTGGGGCGCTTGAGGTGGACTGAACCGGGCAGTCTCCCAGACCGCCGGAAACAACAAAACCCGCACCAGGCGGGTTTTGTGGGAACGGATGAACGATCCAGGATTGTTTGCAGCGGTTGACTGGTGCCCGAGACAGGAATCGAACCTGCGACCTTCGCGTTACGAGTGCGCTGCTCTACCGGCTGAGCTACACGGGCGGTGGGCTAAACCTAGCACCGAGGCCGGGGTTTTGCCATATCGGTTTCTCGGCAGGCACACAGCAAAACGCCCCGAACCAGTCGGGGCGTTTGCTTGTTCAACCTAAGGTGCCGGGGGTGTTAAACGCCCGAAGCCTTGGCGGCTGCCACGTCTTTGATGGACAGCTTGATACGGCCGCGGTTGTCCACGTCCAGTACCAGCACTTCCACTTCCTGACGCCACTCGAACAGCCGGCTCCAGCGGTTCGGGTACTGCTTGTAGGCCTTGCCCAGGCCGGTGAC